>JAIRWW010000116.1 GCA_031268685.1 Azoarcus sp. | reverse complement strand
TTCGAGACCCGCACTTTTTTTGAGACCCTCTAAATGAAAGACGAAAACATGCCGCAATTTCCCGGTGGCGGAACCGCAAAGCATCATTCCCAATTCACCCTTTTTCGTGAACGCCGTTTCTGGCCGCTGTTCCTGACTCAGTTCCTGGGGGCGTTCAACGATAATGCCTATAAAAACTCGCTCATGATATTGCTGGCCTTCAGCGCCGTTTCCTGGACGGACATGAAGCCGGAAGTGCTGATCAATTTCGCGGCGGGGCTTTTTATCTTGCCGTTCTTTCTTTTCTCCGCCACCGCCGGGCAATTGGCGGACAAATTCGACAAGGCGCGGCTGGCGCGTGCGACCAAGGCCCTGGAAATTGCCATTATCCTGATTGCTGGAGTGGGGTTCTGGCTGCACAGTCTGAGCGTGCTTCTCACGGCGCTTTTCCTGCTTGGGCTGCAATCCACCCTGTTCGGCCCGGTGAAATATGCAATTCTGCCGCAACACCTGCGCGAAGAAGAACTCGTGGGTGGCAATGCGCTGGTGGAAGCAGGCACATTCGTTGCCATTTTGTTCGGTACACTCGTCGGTGGCCTGCTGGCCGGGTTCGACGGCGCCACCGTCTGGATTGTCGGTATTTGTCTCGTGGCGGCGCTTGGCGGCTTTTGGGCAAGCTGCCGCATCCCCTCTGCGCCCGCGCCCGTGCCGGAATTGAAGATCGCGGCCAATCCGCTTTTTGAAACCTGGCATTGCATCGGCTTTGCCCGGCGGGAACGCAGCGTTTTCCTCTCCATCCTGGGTATTTCGTGGTTCTGGGCTTACGGCGCGGTACTGTTGACGCAATTCCCTAGTTATACCAAATCGATACTTGGCGGCGGCGAAAGCATGGTAACTTTGCTGCTCGCGGTATTTTCGGTCGGCATCGGCGTTGGATCGCTGCTGTGCGACAGGCTCACGCAGCGGCGCGGCAAGGCGGTGGAGCCAGGGCTGGTGCCGTTGGGCGCGCTCGGCATGACAATCTTCGGCATCGACCTCGCGCTCGTCACACCCATTGCGGGCACCGGCGCGGTGCTTCCGCTTGCCGAATCGCTGTGCGACATCACCGTCTGGCGCGTTTTAGGCGACTTGCTTTTAATGGGCATTTCCGGCGGCATTTACTGCGTACCGCTCTATGCTCTCGTGCAGCAACGCAGCCCCGTCAACTGCCGCGCCCGGGTCGTAGCCGCCAACAACATTCTCAACTCCTTGTTCATGGTGATGGTCGCGGTCGGCTCTGGCCTGTTCCTGGATCTGGGCTACGGTATTCCGGCGCTACTGCTGATCATGGCCGTTTTGCATGGCATCGTTACGATCTACATCTTCAGCATCGTGCCGGAATTTATCATTCGCGCCCTGATATGGCTGGGGTTCCGGCGAGAGTGATATCTGCCGCCGCGTTCAATATGCGATGTTGGCCCGCAGTCCGAATACGCTTACCGTACCGGCATGCGGATTGGCGCCGCCGCGCCAGATCCACTGCACATCCGGCGTCAGCGAAAATTGCGGTGTCAGGGCATAGCGATAGTAGATTTCCGCCACACGTTCGGAACTGGATGGGCGGAAGCGGAAATCGGGATCTCCGGCTTTGAAGCTCTCGTGGTTCAGATAAACCTTGCCGCCCGCGCGCTTGTAGCTGCGGCTTGTCCATAGCCAACTTCCGGCAATGCCCACGCTATCGCTGGCACGCCCCCAATACAGGCCGGATGCTTCGGCGCCGATGGCCAGCGCCCGGTTGAAGTGCAGATTGCCGCGCAGGATTTGCCCGTAGCGCCCGAAAAGCTTCATGCCTTCGCCCACACGCTGGTCGACGGAAATACCGAAGCCGGTATGGTGTTTGCTGGCGCCGCTGATGAAATCCGGCACATTGCGCCGCGCCCAGACGTAAAGGCGGTAGTTGCCGCTGTGTCCGCCGAAAAGGCTGAACTTTTTCTCTGCCTGTGCGATTACCAGCGGCGAGTCGGTCGTATCTTCGTAGTTGGCTCCGGCGTCTCCAGCGCCGAATACGCCGAAAGACAGACGCCATGGCTCAGGGCCGTCGTGTCCGTCCAGATATGAAGCGATGAAGCCGGGCTGGAAGCCATTGGCATCGACACCAAGCTCGCCGCCGGCATCGAGCAGGGGGTTGTGGATGAATACAGTATTGAGAAATTGTGCGGTTTCATCGTCGGCGGCTTCGTTGCGATCGAAAAATCCGAAAACATCGACTTTGCCGAAAGTCAGTTCCAGCTTTCGGCGCGACGCCTTGCCGAACGGTATCGCAGCCTGATACCAAGCCTGCCCCAGAAGCACTACAGCATCGTCCGGTTCGGCGCCGCTCACCCGGAACGCGGTGGCGTTGGGAATGTTGTGGTGCCCGAGATAACCGAGCGTCTCGTTCAGGCCCTGGCCCTGGCCGACCCTGAGATGGGCGAAAAGCTTGTGCTCGACTGCGCCGGCGGATTCCAGGGGCGCTTCGATGCTGAGGTCGGCGCGATAATTGAGCTTGTTATTCGCATGCGTGCCATGAGGCAGACCGTTTGCTTTTTGCCAGACTGTCGTGAGCGCTGCACCTAGCGTGGCGCCATCTCGCTTTTCAGCGGGGGAGGTGGAAGCGTTTTTCATAGCTACGACATCTTCTTCCACCATTTTCAGCCGCGCAGCGATCCCGGTTTCGTTCTCGGCTGCGCCATCCGTGGCTGGATTTTCCGTCATGGCCGCCGGCGTCCCGCGCAGGGCGCGGACTTCCCGCTCCAGTTGTGCGTTGCGCGCTTCCAGCCGCTCTACACGTTCGATGAGTTTTTGCAATGCGGCAGCATCTGTTTCCGGCTGTGCGGCAAGCGCGGGCAATGCTGGAAGAGACAGGAATGCCATGAGAAAGGCATTCCCGATGGTACAGGAATTGGTTTGCGGCATGATATTGCCTCCTTTCGGTCGTTGTTGAGTTCAATAAGGCTTATTACAATGTTGTGATACATGTGTAATTGTCAAGTGCTATGACGATGCATCATTTTCCCGCTTGTCTGCAAAAATGTTTGTCGCCAACTGGAGAAGGGTATATATTCCGCAACTTTCAACGACTGGACGATAATCGTGCATTTCTTTACTAATCTTTGCTTGGATGCCGGACCGGGCAGGTGTGATGCCCGCGAAACCGACGGTATCAGAAATTCATTGCCATCAGGGCTTTCCATCGGTAAAAAATGCCATGGAATGCGGAAACGCGCCTTGTTGCCTGTATTGGCGTTGTCTGTTCTTTTTGCCGGATGTGCGGGAAGCCCTTTGCGTAGCTATAATAAAGAACTGGGCAATACCATTTCAATGGTAAATTCCGGCAATGTCAAGGGCGCTTTGGCGAAACTGGAATCCGACAACGATTCCATTTTCTCATCCAGTAGTGAAAAAGATGCGAAGGGGGAGAAAAAGGAACAAACGCAGGCGGATTCCATTTTTGGTAAGGACATCCTGTATTTCTTCGAGAAGGGCGAATTATTACGTCTTGATAACGAATACGAGAGCAGCCGCAATACCTGGCTGCAAGCTGACGAGATCGTGCGGATTTGGGAAGACGAGTATCGTGTCAATCCGGGCAAGGTCCTTGGGGAAGTCGGCGCTTACCTGGTCAGCGACCGGGTGCGTCGTTACGATGGGAACGATTACGAAAAGGTTTTTCTGTCCACAAAGTTGATGCTTGATCACGTGATGCTCGGCAATGATGAGCATGCACGCATCGAGATGAAAAAGACATTCGAGCGCGAAAAACTGATCGAGAGCTTCCGCGAACAAGAATACGAGCGTATACGGGAAGAAGGGGAGAAGCAATCCATCGCGTTTTCCGTCGACGATCTGACCAAGAACGGCTATCCATCCGAGCAGTTGGACAATAAAGATGTGCGCGCCCTCAAAAATGGCTACCAAAATGCCTTTGCGCACTACCTTTCCGGCTATTTTTTCGAGATGAAAGGCGAGCCTTCGCTTGCCGCGCCGGGCTATCGCAATGCCCTGGAACTGCGGCCCGACAGCAAGCTGGTCAAAGAGAAGGCCAGCAAACTGGGAAGCAAGCCCGGCCCAGGCAAAGCAGATGTGCTTTTCGTCTTGGAGAGCGGTTTCGCGCCGGCGCTGCGTTCGATCACCATTCCCTTGCCGATCCCATTCAATAAGGAAGTCATCGTCACGCCTTTGTCGTTCCCGGTCATTACCGCAGATTCCAGGACGTTCGTGCCGCCTTCTCTCAACGTCGGCGGCGAGGTCTTGCCAGTGGAAACACTGGTCAATGTCGATGCGCTGGCGCGCCGCCAACTGAAAGACATGCTGCCCGGCATCATCGGCCGCACCGCCATTCGTGCCGCCCTCAAGTCCGTCCTGCAATATCAGGCCAAGAAAAAAGGCAATGCATTGGCGGGATTGGCCACGACCGTGGCCACAGTGGGAACCGAGCAGGCGGACGAGCGTTCCTGGCGTACCTTGCCGGCGAGGCTGTCCATCGCGCGCGCCATCCTGCCGCTGGGAGAGCAGGATATCGAATTCCGCACTCATAACGGAATCTACCGGGGCAAGATCAAGATAGAGGACACGATGACCATCGTTCCTATCCGCCTGTCCGGTAATTTCGTCTATGTCGGCCAGCGAGACGCGCAAGGAGCGCTCACGGAAGCGCCCGAGATGGAGGAAGACGAAGAAGATACCGAGGAAGAAGAAACAGTCGTCAAGCCTCAGCGCGTGCGCAGTCCTTCTTCAGGCGTACATGGGCATGGCGTTCGTCCGAAGATATTCCGTTGATCCAACATAGCGATGCGCCATGGGAGTGCGATGCCCTGGGCGCATCGAATCGTTTAGACTTAGCTTTTTGCGAGGCCGAATCATGAAACGAATGACTGTAGCGTTTGCCCTGGGCATCGCCTGCCTGAGCTTTGCCCTGCCTGTTCACAGTGCCGACGGTGGTTCGGTCGCCAGCAAGGTGGAAGAACTGGGCCGGATGGATTACCTGAAAGTGACCGACCTGCGCGCCGTGCGCAGGGATGGACTGCTCCGTGTGCAAGCCACGCTATCCAACTCGTCCCCTGGCAACCAGCAGCTTTATTACCGCTTCCGCTGGTTGGACAGCGATGGCTTTGCGGTGTGGGAAGAAGAACCCTGGAAGCCTGAACTGATTTACGGAAAGCAGGACAAAGTCCTCAGCGTGGTGGCGCCCACGTTCAAAGCCGCCGATTTCAAATTGGAACTGCAAAGTCCCAATAATTCGACTTCTGCCGAGAGTACTGGCAACGGCAATGTCGCCGACAAGCCGCCGTACCGGTGATATCCGGCATGGTGTGTTTCCCTTTTCGATTCCCGGAGAATTTCATGAAGTTTTGCCATCTTTCCCTTTTGTCCGTGCTGTTGGCGTTTTCCATGTCCGCTTGCCAGACCACTAATTCCCCCACGGTCGGCAAGGGTATCAGCTATGGCGACGCCAAGGCCGTCGAAACGGTGTCGACCGACCTCGGTTCCACTGATATTCAGACGACATCCGAGAAAATGACGCAATCCCTGCTACAAACGCCGCTGTTGCAAGAGATCATCCAGAAGCGTGGCTTGCTCATGGCTTCGCCTGTCGAGAACAAGACGAGCGAGTATTTCGATACCAAGCTCATTACAGATACTGTCCTTTCCCACTTGCAGAAGAACGGTGTGCGCTATGTGATCGCTAGCGACGAGATGCAAAACCAGGTCGATGAATTGCGTCGCCAGAACCAGAGCGGCCTGTACAAGAAAAGCTCGACGGCGAAAACCGGCAATATGCAGGGCGCGCAATACCGCCTCGATGGCAGCGTTTCTTCCATCACCAAGCGAGGCACAGGCGTCAAGGATGTGTACTACAAAATCAATATGCGCCTGATCGAAATCGAAAGCGGCATCGTGGAATGGTCTGACGAGAAGGAAATCCGCAAGGTCATCAATTATTGATGTCATGTCGTCCCGGAGAACCGCAGGTCTCCGGGACGCCTGAATACTTTCCATTGGAACCTTTGCTTCCGTGAGCGCTGGGTATTCAAGGCCGGTTCCGTTGAATTCGACATAAATGCTTGGCGGGATCGGCGCTCAAAGATTGAAGTGGAAGAACGCCATCTGCGCGCTCAGGGTATCCGCGACGCGGGCAATGCTGATAGCTTGCTCGCGTGCGTTTTCCAACTGCGTTACGTTGCCTTCGGCGCTTTCCAGGATATGGGCCAAGTGTGTGGCTATGCCTTCGGTCGAGGCTGATTCTGCCACCGCCGACTGCGCGATATGCTGCGCCATGTCGTTGATGACGCCTTCTTTATCTTCCACTCGCGCCAATCCGGTTTCGGAGTGGCCCAAGGCTTGTTCCGCCGTCGTTACCTCCCGGCCTGTTTGCGCCATGGCTTTCAAGGCTTCCTGCGTAACGGACTGAATGACGTCCACGATGTGACTGATTTCGCCGGTTTGGCTGCCGGTGCGCTCTGCGAGTTTTTTGACTTCATCGGCGACGACCGCAAAACCGCGCCCGGATTCGCCCGCGCGGGCAGCTTCGATTGCGGCATTCAGAGCGAGCAAATTGGTTTGGTCGGCGATTTCCCGAATGCCGCCGGAAACCGTGCCGATCTGGCCTATGGACATGGAAAGCTGCTCCATGATCTTGCCCGCGTCTTCGACCGTATTGACGACGCGGCATGAGGCTTCCCGGCTTTCCTGCATGCACGCAACGACATCGGCCAGCACTTTGTGGGAGGCTTCAACCGCCTGTGCCGCTTCGCTCGCGCCTTCGGCCATCGTCCGCGCGTCGCCTTGCAGTTTTTCGACGTTGGCGGCGATGTGGTGTACAGATTCGGACTGCTGCGAAGATTGCTGGTGAATGAGGCCCATAGTCTTTTCCAGCAGACCGCAGTCCAGCCGCAGCCGCTCGCCCACCTCGCTGATTTCCGCGAGCATCACTTTCAGGTGCGCCTGCATGGTCGTCATTGCTTCGTACATCTTGCCCAGTTCATCGGAATGCCGCGCCGGAATGTCGTCGCCCAGAAAACCTTGCGCGATCCGATCCATGATTTTCGTCGCATGCTCCATACCGTCCAGGGCTTGCTTTTGCCAGTGAATGAGCAAGAAACTGGCGAGCACGCCGGCGACGCCCAGGATGTGTCCTGTCCATATGCCTATCTGGTTGCCCAGAAATTCCAGCGCGATGGCGGCAAGTTGCAGGAACACCAGCAGGGCCGCCAGCCCTATCAGGCGAAAGCGCAGGGAGGGCGGGCGATGGGCTGCTAGCGATGGCAGCTTGCCGCCGTTTGCCGTCAGATGCGCGTAGAGCGCTTCGCCTTCCCGGATTTCCTGCCGTGCGGGGCTGGTGCGCACGGACATATAGCCGATGGTTTGCTCGCCTTTTTTGACCGGCACGATAAGGGCCTTGACCCAATAGTGGTCGCCGTTCTTGCAACGATTCTTGACCACTCCCCGCCAGGGCCGTCCAGACTTGATCGTTTCCCATAACTGGGCGAATGCCTGCTGCGGCATGTCGGGATGGCGGACGATATTGTGGTTGTGGCCGAGAAGTTCTTCCCGGGAAAAGCCGCTCAATTCGACGAAAGTATCGTTGACGTAAGTGATGATGCCTTTCAGGTCGGTTCTGGAAACGATGTAGCGTCCGGCAGGCAGCGATGCTTCATGCTGGCTGACAGGCAGATTCTTTTTCATGCATCTCTCCCGGAATGCGGCGGTTTCATACTGGATTTGTCTTTACGTTAAAATCATACCCGCGCTTTCCGGCGGGCAATTCAGTCAAATATCATGGCGCGTCGCAAATCGGCCTTACAGCGCAAGAGCAGGCCGCCCGGTTCGCCTCAAACTTTGAAGCGCGACACCGAATCCTGAAGCTGTGTGGCGAGTTGTTCCATCTGGCGGGCTGCTTCCACCATGTGTTCGATGGCGCTGTCGTTCTCGCACGCCATATTGGCGATGTCGTCGATGCTGCCGGTCATTGCGGCGCTGACGCTACGCTGCTCGCCGGTAGTCGCGGCAATCAGATCCAGTCCGCCGCCGACTTCAACCACCAGCGCATTGGCATCGCGCAGCACTTCCGAGACCCGGTCGGCTGTGCCGCGGCTCGATTCGAGATGCGTCAGGCCGCATTCGACTGCGTTTTGCACCGATCCGGATTGCTGTTCGATGCCCTGGGTGATGGTGTCGATTTGTCCTGCGGACTGGGCCGATTTCTCAGCGAGTTTGCGCACTTCATCGGCGACTACCGCGAAACCGCGTCCCTGTTCTCCGGCTCGCGCCGCTTCGATGGCTGCGTTGAGGGCGAGCAAATTGGTCTGCGCGGCGATCTCGCGCACGTTCTGAGTTATATCGTTGATCGAGTGAGTCGACTTGACGAAAGCCGCCATCGAGTCGGCCATGTTCCGGACTGCTTCCTCTACTTGTCCCACCTCGCCGACCAATTGTCCGAGGCTGGTCTCCCCCGCCTGGGAGCGGGAGAGACTCTCGTGCGAACGCGCCCGCACCGAGCCTGTGTTATCGGCAATAGACGAAATCTTGTCATTGAGTCCCTCGACCGCGGCAGCGGCCTGCACCGAGCGGTCGGTCTGGCGGCGCGAGCTCTCGGCGATGCGGGCCGCGCTCTCGACCAAGCCGCGCGCCTGCCCGGCCACGGCCGCCGCCGCCGCGCCGACCTGCCGCACCAGCCCGGCAATGGTGCCCAACATGCGATTGAAGGTGTCGGCAGCACGGCCAATCTCATCCCGGCGATCCACCTCCAGCCGCCGGGTCAGGTCGCCGCCGCCCTGGGCGATTTCGGACAGGCCCTCGGTCAAGCGCGTCAGGGGGCGGATCACGAAACTGCGGACGAAAAAGAATATGAAGCCGGTCAGCGGCACGGAAATGACGAGATCGAACAGGATGCTTTCGTTGCGGAAATGTTCGACTGCATTGTCGACCTGCGTCAGGGACAAGCGCATGCTCACCGCGCCCAGCGGCACGCCTTCCTCGACCATATGGCATGTCGTGCAATCCTTGCCGAGATAATTCTTCGATGCCAGCGCCGGTATGACCACCCGCAAATGTTCCCCGTACTGTTTATTGCTTTCCACCTTCACATAAGGCTGGCGGCGCGCAATAGCGTCACGCTCGATCTCGTCTGTGTTTGTTGCGCCGTCGCTGCCCGGCCCGTAGATTTTTTCTACGGCCTTGCCCCGGATCACCCTGAGATCGTGAATCAGCGACGACTCCTTGATCTGTTCGAGGAATATGCCGCGTTGCGCGATGCTGCCGGCAATCATCATTCCGGTCAGCCCGGCCATGGTCATCTCATTGATCGTCTGCGCGGTCTGGCTGGTTATGATGTTTCGGTTCACTCTGCTTTCATGGATGGCCGTGCC
>JAIRWW010000083.1 GCA_031268685.1 Azoarcus sp. | reverse complement strand
GTCCCCTGGACGCCCGTTGCCATGCGGATTGCGGATCGCCGGCTCAGGCGAAGTTCTTCGCCGCGAAATCCCAGTTGAGCAGCTTTTCCAAACAGGTGGAAACAAAATCGGGACGGCGGTTGCGGTAATCGATGTAATAAGCGTGTTCCCACACATCGATGACAATTAACGGCTTGTCGCCCGTGGCGATTGGCGTGCCGGCATTGCTGGTATTAATTATTTCCAGTTCGCCGTCTGATTTTTTAACCAACCATGTCCATCCGGAGCCGAAGTTACCCGTAGCGGAAGCCTGGAACGCCTTTTTGAAATCGGCGAACGTCCCCCATTTGCGGGAGATGGCCGCCGCCAGCGCGCCAGTGGGTTCGCCGCCGCCGTTGGGCTTGAGGCTGTTCCAGAAAAAATTGTGGTTCCAGATTTGCGCCGCGTTATTGAAAATACCGCCAGCTGGCGCTTTTTTGATGATGGCTTCGAGACCGAGATTTTCGTATTCGGTGCCTGCGATCATGTTGTTGAGGTTCGTGACATAGCTCTGGTGATGTTTGCCGTAGTGGAATTCCACAGTCTCGGCTGAAATGGTTGGCGCAAGGGCCTCGTGGGCGTAAGGCAGCGCGGGAAGTGTATGTACCATTGTCGATCTCCTGTCGGTTTGTGCGGCCATGGCATGGCCGTGTTTTAATGTGTCGCCGCATTCGGGCGCACCCGGCATCTTAATGCAATATTCGTAATCGTGGCAATGGTGCTGGTTTCCGCGTCTCTGCGTTCCAGCGTTGGAGCTTCCTCACTCTGACGGACAGATCGCTGATTTTCTGCGCGTATTGCTCAAGGGTCGCAACATTGTTGATGAACTTCGATCGCAAGCCCTCGGTGAGGGCTGCTGGGCGAAACGGTAGTGGTCATTGCCCACACCGAAACCGAAGACGAAATTCATGTCATTTCCATGCGGAGGGCCGAACGCCATGAACGGGAAAACTACTTTGCCAGCCTCGGATGATCTGGACGAAACGCCTGCCTGGACGGCGGAAGACTTTGCCTGCGCCGTGCATCGCGTCGGCCTCGAACCCGTTGGGAAGAAGCTGAAGATCAACATCACGCTCGACCCCGATGTCGTGGCTTGGTACAAGGCGCGGGCGGGTGGGCGCGGGTATCAGACGCTGATGAACGCCGCCCTGCGCGAAGCGATGCGCGGCCAGCAAATCGCTGAAACCTTGCGGCAAGTGATTCGGGAAGAACTTCATTCATGACAATATGAATCGCCCACGGCGCAGCTCGTGGACATAAAAAGACCGGCCCCAGGGTTTATCCCTTGGGCCGGCTGAACCCTTGATCAAGCATCGAACGCCGCGAGAAGAGCATCGATATTCAAGGGAGGCGGTGGGCAAACCGCCTTGGGAGGGAGACTTACTTCCTGTAATTGGGGTAGGGGGTAATCGGCCGGTTGTCGCACTTCATGGTTTTCTGGCCCGGCTGTCGTGTAATCGCTGACGATACTGCCATCTTCCATGTCTATTACTCTCATCATGGCATCCTCCGTCATATCCGTTTGCTTTCTTCATGTCCATTACTACGGATTATGCCGGGAGGGCTTTAGGACGCGGCGCGGCAGGGCCGCGTATTTCGTCACGCCGGATTACAGACCTTGCGCGCCGAGCCATTCGTCGATGCGCGTGGCAACGCTTTCCCAGCCGCGTTCGAGCATCATGCCGTGGCCTATTCCGGCGAAGATTTCCGGCTTGGTTCCGTAAGTATTTGCCGTCATGTACACCTGGTTGGGCGGCACCAGACGGTCGTATTCCGCGCCGAGAACCAACATTGGCGCTTTGTAGGCTTTGCCGGGGTGCGGCAGGTTGTACAAAGTCATATCCCAGAGCGCGCGATGAGATTCAGGCTGGGACAGCTGCCAGTATCGCTGGAGCTTTTCAGTAGAAACCGGCTGGTGGAAAAGCGCTTCGCGCAGACTATCGACGCTGGGTTCGCCGCCGCCCATGACGCGGTTCAGGTCGAACAACAAATGCGGAGTCGTAAACAACATGCCGAGCGCCGAACTGATCAAGCCTTGCGGCGGCACCGAAGCCATCAGCACCACAGCGGGGGCAGCTGCCTGTTCGAGATATTTCTGCACCACCATGCCGCCCATGGAGTGACCGATCAGCACCGGTGGCGATGGCAGGGTGGCGGCGACTTCGGCAATGTCGTCCACGTAGTTGTCGATAGTCAAATAATCAAGATCGACGCGGCCACGGCTGTTGCCATGGCCGGTCAGCGAAAGCGCACAGGCGTTCCAGCCTCGCTTGGCGAACCAGGGCAGGAAATGCTCTTCCCAGCACCAGGCGGCGACGTAAGCGCCATGGACGAAAAGAAGCGGCGTGCGATGCGCATTGGCAACGGGCGGATAAGTAATGATTTCCAGGGAAGTGGGGATTTTTGCGGCGGTTTGAGCTGTGTTCATTGTTTTTGGTTTTCAGGGGGAAAGTGAATTGTAGGTATATCGGGCTTGCCGGGCGTCGTGTTGCCTTGCAGGCAGGCGCGCACGGCAACAGCACGCGCGGCATGGAGGCGGACGGGGATTTGCCCGCGTTCGGCGGTGCTGCGGGCCAGTGCGCCAGCGTCTACGCTGAGAAAGGCTTCCATCGCATGTGCCCATGCTGCGGCGGACGGCCAAGGGGAAGGCCAGTCTCCACCACGGCCAAAATAATCGCAAGACGAAGCGTCGAGCAATGCGTAAAAACGCTCGGGCCGCCGCGCGGCGTCGCAACGCTCCAGGATTTCGACCACGGTGCCGGGGCGCAATTCGCCGATACGGCCGAAGTGCCCGTGTTCGCGGGCGAAGATAGTGGCGAACTCGCGGCAGCGGGCGGACGCGCGCAGGCGCTCCGAGACTTGTTCGGCCAGCAGCGCGCCGCGGGATTCATGCGCGTAGTGATGCGGCAAAACATCGGCTGGCGTTTCGCCTTTGCCGAGATCGTGCAGCAGACAGGCCCAGCGTACTTCCAACGGATACCCGGCGCTGGCGGCGTGGTCGACAGTCAGCATCGTATGCACACCGGCATCTATCTCTGGATGGTATTGCGGCGGCTGCGGCACGCCGAAGAGCCGATCCAGTTCTGGGAGGATGACAGCGAGCGCGCCGCATTCCCGCAGGACGCGGAACATCCGCGAAGGCCGCGCTTCCATGAGACCGCGCGTCAACTCCTTCCATATCCGTTCGGGCACGAGGTGATTCAACTCGCCGCTGGCGCTCATTTTTTGCATCAGGGCCAGCGTTTCCGGCGCGAGGGTGAAATCGGGCAGCCGGGCGGCGAAACGCGCCACGCGCAGGACGCGCAGAGGGTCTTCGGCAAAGGCCGGGCCGAGATGGCGCAAAACCCTGGCTTCGAGGTCGCGCACGCCGCCATGGGGGTCGATGATGCCGCCGTCGGCATCGTTGGCGATAGCGTTGATCGAAAGATCGCGCCGCAGCAAGTCTTCTTCCAGAGTGACATCGGGCGAGGAATAACAGACAAAACCAGTGTAACCGTGCCCGCTCTTGCGTTCGGTGCGCGCGAGCGCGTATTCCTCGTGGGTTTCCGGATGCAAAAAAACCGGAACATCCCGCCCCACTGGACGAAAACCGCGCGCGGTCATCGCCTCGGGCGTCTCACCCACCACAACCCAGTCCCGATCTTTGACTGGCAGGCCGAGCAGAGCATCGCGCACCGCGCCGCCGACAACATATGCGCGCATGGCGATCAGTCCATTTTCGGCAAAATCGTACCAAGCCGCGCCTTGAGCGATTGCGGCTTGCCTTCTATCAATGCGGCATAAATCACCGTATTGGCCATAACATGCTTCACGTAATCGCGGGTCTCGTCGAACGGGATGGTTTCGGCGTAGATGGCTCCTTCCAGCGGGTGGCTGTCGTCTCGCCAGCGCCGCGCCCGGCTCGGCCCCGCGTTGTAGCCCGCTGCCGCCAGCACAGCATTGTTTTCGAGTTCATCCAGAATGATGCGCATGTATCCCGTACCGAGTTCGACATTGGTTTCCGGGTCTCTCAACAGACCGGGGTGGTAATACAGCCCGAGCTTTTTCGCCACCCACTTGCCGGTGGCCGGCATCACCTGCATCAAACCCTGCGCCCCGGTAGACGAACGGGACGGGATGATAAACCGGCTCTCCTGGCGCATCACCCCATATACCCAACTTATATCCAGGCTCTTGGCCGTAGTGTGCGGCTCGATGATTTCGCGGAAAGGCGTCAGAAAGCGCAACTCCCATGCCCCGGCGGGGTTGGCGAGTTCCGCCGACGTAATGGCGCGGTCGTAGAGGTGGTTGTTCAAAGCCAGCCGCGCCGCGGCAAGGCGGAAAGCCTCGTCGCGTCCGCGAAGCGACCAGTTCCATTCCCGTATAGCCTCAAGGCGCAGATCGAGCCGGAAAAGCGCCAGCGCGCGCTGAAAGCCCGGGTGTTTATCGGCGCTCGGCCCCGTAACGGCGGATGTCGCCGCGGGAATGCTTTCCGCGTTGCCGCCATCGGCATCCGTGGTGTCTTCGCCCGCGCTTTCCGCCGCGTCGTCGTTGCCGTTACCGTTGCCGTTTCCTGCCGCATCGCCGTCGAGGGCCGCATTACTGGCGACAGGCTCACCCAGGCTGGAGGCCGTGGGCGCGGCATGTGCCGCGCGCGGATCGAACTGCTGACCGAGTTCTTCGTTAGCGAGAATTCCGTAAAAATCCGGCACGCTGGCAATGCGCTGGAATGCCTTGTTTGCCTCGCTCGTCTTGTTCAGAGCCTTCAAAGCGCGGCCGCGCCAATAAACCCACTCGGGCAGCGCGCGTTCCTCGGCATTCAGCCCGTCGATGGCCGTGAGAACCGCTTGCCACTGGCCGTCGCGCAAGGCCACGCGCACGCGCCATGCGCGTTGAGTCGCGCTCATCGGCGTTGCGCCCGCATTGCGATACCATGCCGCCGCCGACGGCCTCTGTTCCTGAGCGGCGCGCAGCGCCAGCACTGCCCAGGCATGGGCGCGTTCGCTGGCGTTCAGCCGTTTCGAGATGCGCAAAAAACGGGTGTGGGCGGCATCGACATCGTCGCGCGCCAGCCGGGCAAGCGCGGCCAGCGCCAGTTCGCGTCCGGCGCGGCTGGCGGCGAACTTGGCGGGCAAGCGGGTGAGATAGCGTTTCGGCCCGCGCATGGCCTGGTCGAAAGCCTTGAGCCTGCTACTGTCGAGCCAGGCCAGAACATTGCGCGCCCGCGACGGCGAACGTAAATCGACCCGGCGGCGGAAAAGCTGCCAAGCCTCATCGTTGCTCACCTTCCCGCGCTCCACCGCCGCGCGCAACACGGGCGTACAAGCGGCATGCGCCAGCGTGAGCGACGACCAGCTTGCGGCGACCTCATCGAGAACCCTCCCGTCGCCGCTGGCCAGACGGGCATTCCACGCCATGCAGCGCAATTCACTGTCCGGATTCTGCACGCCTGCGTAGACCTGGAGAAAACCTTCCGACTCGCCATTTTTGGCCATCCTGCGCAGCCAGTCGATACGCAGGCGTTCGGCGAGCAGCGTGCCCGCTTCGGCCTCAAGAAACTGGTTCAGCTCTTCCGGCGATGGGGCGACCGGCTTTGCCAGCCCAGTGAAAAGCAGCCAATAGCGGACGTAGCTGTCCAGGGGATGGCCGCCTGCTTCGTTGGCGAGCTGTTCGAGCGTCTCCCTGTCGCCTTTGCGCACAGCATCGCGGGCGGCGAGAAAGCGG
>JAIRWW010000064.1 GCA_031268685.1 Azoarcus sp. | reverse complement strand
ACCCTCGCGCGCGAAGCGTTCGCGCTGGCTGCCGCCAAGCTGCCGATTTCGACGATTTTTGTAAATCGTATCCTGCGGTGATTGAACATGAAAGCCAGTGAACTCAGAGCGAAAAGCGTTGACGAACTGAACAAGGAGCTTCTGGATCTCCTGAAGGCCCAGTTCGGCCTGCGCATGCAAAAAGCCACGCAGCAATTGAACAATTCGAGCCAGATTGGCAAAGTCCGGCGCGACATTGCCCGCGTGCGTACCCTCTTAAGCGAAAAGGCGGCACAGCAATGAGCGAAGGAAAAAACAAGCGTACTCTCGTCGGGCGCGTCGTCAGTGACAAGATGGACAAGACCGTCACGGTTCTGGTCGAGCGCCGCGTCAAGCACCCGATCTACGACAAGATCATCGTGCGCTCGAAGAAGTACCACGCGCACAACGACGGCAACGAAGCCCGCGCCGGCGATCTCGTGGAAATCCAGGAGTCCCGCCCGATCTCGAAGACGAAGTCTTGGGCCGTAGCCAAGCTGCTCGAAAAGGCCGTGGCGATTTAGCCGCCATCCACTTCGCGCAGACCGTAATACCGTTAAGCAGGCCGGCTCGCTGGAAGCGTCCGGTCTGCTTATTCATTGCTTGGCAGGGGCGATTCGCATCGTAAAGTTGAATGACGAGCATGGGGTTAGCGAGCACTTCTTGCTTTCGTGGTGCACTCCAGTGCTTGGGTGGTCCATTGGTTCAGAGGTGTCTTGAGCACGATAAAAGCAAAAAACAGATAAAGGAGAGTTCTTCTCGGCAGCCATTGACGTGAAAACGCGCAAATAAAGCGACAGTCAGATACCATTTTCGGACTCCTGGAAACCCTGCAGGTCTTGCATCGGAAGTCCAAAATTCGGTTTGAGCGATTTTGTATGAATGTCTGTCGCCGATTTCTTGCTGTTTCCACGCTGAATGAAACTGCGGGAGACGTCTCGCTTTTCCCCATGCTTTTGTGGTGAAATTCCGGTCATGAACGCCGATTCGTGCTTGCTCACCGGACTGCCGCCGATCCTCGACGCCGGGGTCGAGACCTTGGTTCTCGGCAGTTTCCCGTCGCCCGCCTCGCTCGCTGCACAGCATTACTATGCGCACAGGCAGAACCAGTTCTGGCGCGTGATGGCGGAAGTGCTTGGCGAGCCGCTGGCGGAATTCGATTACGCGGAGAAGCAGCGCTGCCTGCTGCGGCATCGGGTGGGCGTATGGGACGTTTACCGCGTCTGCCGGCGCGAGGGGGCGCTCGATTTGGCGATCGAAGCGGCGGAGCAGAACGATTTTTCGCTGCTCTGGAAAAAAGCGCCGCGTATAAGGCGCGTCTTTTTCAACGGACAGACTTCGGGCCGCTTCGCGCGCTGGTTTGCGGAACAGGGCTACGAAACGCGCATCCTGCCCTCGACCAGCCCGGCCTATACGCTGGCTTTCGTGCGCAAGGCAGCAATCTGGCGCGAAGCCTGGGGGCAGAAGACAGAGGACTGAAGACAGAGGACAGAGGACAGAGAGGTCGTCAGCAATCAGTGAGCAGTCGCTTATTGGCGGCAGTGCCGCCGCACATCGGTTTGCTCTCTATTCGCGCCGCTCGGAATGGCGACACTCCGCTTCCACCCAATTCTGAGGATAGATCAATAAGGACAATCGCATTTCGCGTAAAAGATGGGACGATAGGACGATTGAGATGGAAGCGGGCACTTGCTCTGTCCCTGTCGTTCCAAATGTCTGAATGGTTTCTGTGGGAAACCCCAAGCAATTCCAAATGCGATCACCCGACTGTTCACTGATGACTGACAACCTCTCTGTCTTCTGTCTTCAATCCTCTATCCTCCGAACCCAAAAAAGCTCGTGCCGCCGCACGGCTTTTCTGAAGTATTCGTTTTCGCCGTAGGGCGGATGTCGACGCCCAGCGAGCAGGCGTTGCAGGGTGCGGCGCAGGCGTTTTTTGAACGGCAGCGGTGGAGCGAGATCGTGCATCATCGCCAGCGCCATCGCCTTGTCGGTCTGGCGGGAGGGGGTGAGCGACAGCGACCAAGGCAGCAGCGGCTCAGCGTCCGCCAAGAGCGGCGGCAGGGCGACGCCGGCGTGTGCTTCACCCATCGGCCAGCGGTCGTTGTCGTGCAGATGGTTGGCATAATGGAGCAGGACTTCCGGCTGCCACGCCGAATCGGCCAGGGCTTCTCGCACGGCCTCGCTGGCGGCCACGTGGTCGGGGTGCGGGTCGAACGTCGGGTGCGGCAGGACGATGACTTCGGGCCGGGCAGCCAGGATGATCTCGCGCAGATCAGCCAGCAGATTGTTCCAGGAAGGAACGCCGTCGCTGCCGAGCCGGAAATGGTTGAACGCGCGGAAGAAGCGCGTGTCGCAAAGATCGGCTTCGCGCGAGGGCACGGTCTCAGCGGGCACCTCGCGCATGGCGGGGAGTTGCAGGCAAAAATATCCCAATTGGATGGCGCGTTCGGCGGGAATGTCAGCCCACAGGGGCACGGCAACACTGTCCCAGGCGCGCAGGCGACCCTTGAGCCGCGCCGCTTCGATGGCGGACAAGCCCATGCGTCGGTAGTGTCCGGCTTCGATTTCGCCCGCCGTCAGGGTGACGATCCAGGCTTCTTTCGCTTGGCTGTACAGGCCGAAGGCGGCGAGTTCGGCGTCGTCGGCGTGGGGCGCGACGATGAGCAGGCGCTTTTGCCGGTAGTCGGGATGCGCCACGCGCCAGAGCCGCGGTGCGCCTTCCAGCCGGCAATGCCGGCCGGAGAGGCGCAGGCCGCCGGTTTTCAACGCTTTCGCAAGGCCGGTGAGATTGAGGTAGCGCACGCCCTTCGCGCCGCGCTCGAAGGTCTGGCAGTCCCTTTCCGGCCACGACGGAGCGGCCGCTTCCCCGCTCCCGGCGTTTTCCGGGGAAACGCGAGGCGCGTCCGCTTCGACGATCACGGCCGGATCGAGGAAACGTCCCGTCCATCCAGCGTGCAAGGCGACGGCCAGGATCAAGGTATCGTCCGCGTCGAGCGTCGTATCGTCGACAAGCGTCAAGCGCTCATCGGAAAAATCGATCGGCAGCGCCTCGGCCCGCTCGTCGAAACGATAGCGGTAATCCGCTTCGGGCGCATAGAACAGGTGATCGGAAAACCAGGATTCATGCGCGATCCAGGCCAGGACGAGCAGCGGCGGCACCCAGCCGGCGCCCGCGAAAATACCTGTCGCGCCAAGCGCCAGCACGAAGAGGACGAGCGCGATGCGCTTTTTGCGCCGATGGCGTTGCAGCAGGGTGGTTTTACGCGGAGTCATTTTTTTGTCCGGTGCGCCGTTCAAGTCTCGAACACGGGTTCGGGGGTGCACCACAGATTTTTGTAGTCGCGCCCGGCCCGCCCGAAGGAATAGCGCAGTGCCTTGCCCAAGGCCGCCGCGTCTTTCTGCGCGGCTTCGACGTTCGCAAAGATCAGGACGCTGCCCGGACTATAGTCCTGCGCTTTGGGATCGACGCCGCCGTTGATGTATTCGACGCTCACCCATTGCGCGGACTCGACGCGGTACAGCACCTGCACGGCGACCGGTTCGCCGCGCCGCATGAGGATGAAACCCCGCATCCAGTCGCGCAGCAGGGCGAACACTTCCGGCATGGCCGCCGCGCCCGGCGCGGGAAATTTCCAGCGTCGCTGGAAGAGATCGATATAAATCGCCGCGAGTTCGGAAGGGGAAAATTCACTCACCGGAAGGACGCTGCCGCCCGCTTCCATGAACAGCCGCGATTGTCGGCGCTGGTTGTAGCGGAATTTCGAGGAAAACGCTTCCGCGGGTTTGAGCAGCGCGAGTTCTTCCCCTTGCCGTTTCAGCCCGATGAAATCCGTCGAATGCCGGGCCGCGAGATAGCG
>JAIRWW010000343.1 GCA_031268685.1 Azoarcus sp. | reverse complement strand
ATCACCGCATGTTCGGGCGCGCCCTTGCGGGTGAGCGCAATGGATACCGCGTATTGCGGAAAGCCGTGTATGAAATTGTTTGTGCCGTCGAGCGGGTCGATGACCCAGACGAATTCGCTGCCGCGCCCGGTCTCTGGCCCGGAACGCCCGGACTCCTCCGCCAGAATCCCGTGTTCCGGAAAAGCATCGCGCAAGATGCCGACGATTGCGGCCTCGGCTGCGCGGTCGACCTCGGTGACAAAATCGTTTGGCGCTTTGGTTTCGACGCTCAGGATATCCAGCTGGTTCGCTGCCTGATTGATGATGGACGCAGCGCGGCGCGCGGCCTTGATGGCTATGTTGACGGCGGGGTCTGTGTTGGGGCGCATGCTGGAATCCGGTGTATTTGTGCAGGGCGAAAACTGGCGATTTTAACAGTCTGTCGGACATTCTCCGGATGTTTCTGGCTGAATGACCTCATTGACCGTGAGCCGCACTTCCTTGTTTAGCGCATCAATATCTGCTGCAGCAGGCGATCCATGGTTTCTTCCGCTTCTTTCGTGGCGGGAGCGGTGCCGGGCCGGGCAATCGGGTATTTGTTTGGTACTGTCTGGATGCGCCGGTGACGGGGTAGCGCTCGGCTTGAGTGGCGGCGCATCCATCTTCGGCACGCGGGAAGCATGGACTGGCCGCTGGTCGCCACGACGTGATCTTCGTCTGGCGGCCTGCGTAAACGGACAACGGCGTCCGATGGGACGCCGTTGTGGTTTCATGCTAATGCTGCGTGTTTACTTGCCGCGGCTTTTGCCCGTGGTGGCCGGTACCTGGACCTGGGTGAAAGCCTGGAAGGCTTCGCTGGAGGCGCGGGTCAGTTGCTCTACCGCGGTGCGGGTGGTATTCAGGGTGCCCTGTATGGCATTCAGTGTGCTCTGGTCGGCGATGGGCAGTCCCTTGAACAGGTTCTGAATGGCGCCAAGGACTTCCGCACTGCTGGCGGTTATCTGTTCGCCGACGAGTTTGCTGACCTGGGATTGTGCCTTGGTGGCGACCTCGGCGATTTCACGCGCGCCGGCAAAGACCTTTTCGGCGGTGTTCTGCGCAAAACGGCTGCGTAGCTGCATGGCTTCCTGAGGGTCCTTGATGCTGCCGAGAGCCTTGGCGTTATTGACACTGTCCTCGAATAGCGATTTTGCGACGGCAACCTGGATTTCGATGACACGTTGCGTGTTTTCGATGGAGAGTTGCGCCAGTTGCACGGCGGCTTCAAGCCCCTTTTTTTGGAGCTCGTTGATGTGTTCCGGCTTGGTTGTCATATTGATCCCTCATTGTGTTGTAAGCGTGGCGGCATGATGTGGACATGCCGGATGAAAAAACATTTCAGCTTCGGCAAACGGCCACATTAATTATGGATTCTGCCGGGATATAGAGCAAGCGCCTATTTTTGACGAAACGGCTGTGTGACTTTTTTTGCAAGAGAATTCAAGTAAGCCGCATTGGCAAATCCTTTTCAGCCGGGTGCCAGAAAATGAAACTTGGCGCAGACAGTGGTTGAGTTATTTCTTTTTCGGATGTTTCTCCCATGCTTTCTTATGCTTTTTATCCGCGGGTGCATACGAACGCTCGCCACGCGGCGGGCCTTTGCGTGGCGGAAATGTCTTGTCGGATTCATGGCCGTGGCCGGCGGATCGGGGGCGCGGCCCGGTGAACGACCGTTCGTCGCGGCGCGGACCGGATGCCTGGAACCGGCGCGCGGGCAGCGATTCGTCCTTGTCGAGCGACCTGATGCCGAGCGGGCGATGGCGCACCTGGATGCGGGCAAGCGTAGCGATCATGTCGGTAGACAGACCGACGGGAAGTTCTACCGTGGAGAAATCGTCGAAAAGATCTATTTGCCCGATGAAGCGGCCTTCTATGCCGCCCTCGTTGGCAAGCGCGCCCACGATTTCCTTTGGGGTAATGCCGTGGTCGCGGCCAAGCGCGATCCGGTAACGCTGAAACTTGCTGTCGGCGAAGGCGCCCCGGCGAGTGAGTATTTCTTCGCGGCCTGGGCGCGGCGCGCGTTCGCGGGGCGCGCCGGTGGTGAATATTTCTTCGCGCGGCGGCCTGTCGTAGCGCCGTGCTGTGGACGGCGGTTCTGGCTGCGGGTCTTCGTCCCCGATTCTCAACGGACGTTCGGCCTGGACGAGATAGGCCAGCGCGGCAGCAATCTCGCGGGCATCCAGATCGTTTTCTTCGACGATTTCGTCGATAACGTCGGTGAAAAAGTCCGAGGCTGCATCCGGATTGGCGAGCACATCCAGCACCTTCCGCTTGAATTGGCTGATGCGCAATGTTGAGACATCCTCGCGGGTGGGAAGCGCGATGGCTTCGATCGGCTGGCGGGTGGCCCGTTCTATGGTCTTCAGCATGCGGCGCTCGCGCGGCGCGACGAAAAGAATCGCCACGCCTTCGCGTCCGGCCCGTCCGGTGCGGCCTATGCGGTGGATGTAGGCTTCGGTATCGTATGGGATGTCGTAGTTGATGACATGGCTGACGCGCGGCACGTCGATGCCGCGCGCGGCGACATCGGTGGCGATCACGATGTCGAGCGCGCCATTTTTCAGTTGTTCGATCGTGCGTTCCCGCAAACCTTGCGTCATGTCGCCGTTGAGAGCGGCAGCGGCGTAGCCGCGCGCGGCGAGTTTGTTGGCCAGTTCTTCCGTGCCGATCTTTGTGCGCACGAATACGATGGCGGCATCGAGCCTTTCCTCGGCGTCGAGTATGCGGGTGAGGCCGTCGAGTTTATCGACGCCGCGCACCGACCAGTAGCACTGGCGGATTTTAGCCACTGTAGATGTGGTGGCGCGGATGTGGATTTCTTCGGGGTCGCGCAGGTGGCGGCGGGCAACCTCGCGGATCGCGGAGGGCATGGTTGCCGAGAAAAGCGCGGTCTGACGGTTTTCCGGAGTGTGCTCCAGTATCCATTCGACATCGTCGATGAATCCCATGCGCAGCATCTCGTCGCCTTCATCGAGTACCAGTGTAGTGAGAGCATCGAGCTTGAGGCTGCCGCGTTCGATGTGATCCATGATCCGCCCCGGCGTGCCTACGATAACCTGCGCGCCGCGCGCGAGTTGGCGCAGTTGTATCACCATGCTCTGTCCGCCGTAGATCGGCAGGACATGGAAGTTTCGCAGAAGGTGAGCGTATTTGCCGAAGGCTTCGGCGACCTGAAGCGCAAGTTCGCGGGTCGGGGTGAGCACCAATGCTTGTGGGCGAGGGGAGGAGAGATCGAGTCTGGCCAGGATCGGCAATGCGAAAGCGGCGGTTTTGCCGGTGCCGGTTTGTGCTTCGCCCAGCAGGTCGCGGCCGGCGAGCAGATGCGGAATGCAGGCGGCCTGAATTGGAGAGGGCGTTTCGTAGCCGACTTCGGCGAGCGTTGCGAGTAATTCGGCGGGCAGGCCCAGTTGCTCGAATGAAAGCGATGTAGCGGGGGAGGGGGAGGCTTCGGTCATGGTAGCGGAGGGCGCATGGGGCGCGGATAAAGCAGGAATATAAAGATAAGGAGCGTTGGAAACTGTGCTGAATTCAGCGCCCACAAAAACAAAACGCGACCCGTGGGCCGCGTTTTGTTCAGGATTCGCGCTTGTCAGAGCGGGCGAATGTTGGCCGCTTGCAGACCTTTGGGGCCAGACTTGACCTCGAATTCGACGCGCTGATTTTCGGCAAGGCTTTTGAAGCCGCTGCCTTGTATTTCACTGAAATGGGCGAAAAGATCTTCGCCGCCCTGTTCCGGAGTGATGAAGCCGAAGCCCTTGGCATCGTTGAACCATTTGACGGTTCCGGTTTGAGTACTCATGTATGTTCCTGCGAGAAATAGCGGGTTGTTTGGTTGGGCATGTGCCCGGATGGCCAGCGCGATCAAGAAACGTATCGAGGGAATCCAACCAGACAGTTCGCGCACGAACATGGAGGTACCACAGGGACAACGCTTGAATCGACTGCCGCGCAACGATACACGGTTTTTGGCT
>JAIRWW010000338.1 GCA_031268685.1 Azoarcus sp. | reverse complement strand
TCGGCCATCCGCCACCCCTAAAGAATCTGGGCGTATTATATAAAAAAACTTTAAGAAATAAAGGGGTATAAGGTTTTATTTAGGCCGTTTCTCGAATAATAGCGAGATTGCAACAAGGCGGTCAGCGGGTAAGAAAGAAGGAGGGGAGGCGGGGGTTATCCGTTCAACGCTTTGTTTTTATTGAAGTTTGTTGTGGAATGTCGTCGCAGGGTTCTGGGATCGGATGCCAGGAATCAGGGATCAGCGTATAGCCCAACGTGCCGGTCGAAAATTTTATGTCGAAATGTTTGGGTTCGCTACGCTCACTTCAACCTATACGGTCTTGTTATGCCGATAGGGGAAGGCTGCCGATCGGTGTTTCATTGCCCCTCCCCGACCGGGGAGGGGTTGGGGAGGGGCGGGGTTTCGGGGGTCTCAAGCATCGGGGATCAGTGGGAGATGTGTTTTGCAAAAAACTCAGGCTACAACCGGCGGGCGCGTCATGAATCAATACGTGTCATCTGCAAACTTCAATAAATCCAGCGCATTATCGTGCCATCATGCATAATTCATGTCTGGATTTTTCCGCTGAATTGCCGATTGATGAGTAACAAAACGGCTTCCATCTGCGGATCTGGGTTGAAAATCATGAAAACACCAGGGAATAACTTGTTCGGCATGAACGTCAAGACCATACTTTTTCTCATCATGATCGTGCTCTTGGGCGCTTCGTTGCGTTTTCAGGCAATCGGCAACACGGTGGTAGATCAACCGGTTCGCGCGGACGCACGGATTTATTATTTCACCGCGCTGAATCTGAAATATTGGGGAGTGTTTTCACAGGCGTTCCCAAGTAGGGTTGCCCCTGAGCCAGGGGCTTTCGCGCCTCCCGCGCTCCCGTATGCGCTCGTGCCTTTTGCCGAATTCCCTCCTACCGAACGAATGCTTTTCCGTTTCAATTCCTATCAGGCGCTGTTGAGCACCTTGACGATCCTTTCGGCCTATACATTGTTCCGCCTGCTGGCGGGCAGTGCCGTGGCATTGGGAGCCGCCTTGCTGACGGCATTGGCGCCGCATCTTGTCGTAATGACCACTTATCTGCTCACGGAGACGCAATTCACCTTTCTGTTGACGTCCGGGATGCTTGCGCTTGCGCTGGGAATGCGTCGCACCAACCCGGGATGGGCAATTCTTGGCGGTTTCCTGCTGGGCCTGAGTGCATTGACCCGATCGACGACGGAGTATTTCCCCGTTTTCATGGCGCCGTTCCTGTTCTGGACCATGGGCACGCGCTCCTTTCTACGCATTGGTCTGCCCGCCATCGGCGCCGCGCTGATAATGATCGTTGCATGGAAAATCCGCAATCTCGCCGCAATCGGCGCAACTTCCGATCCTACCTTACTCATCAACACGATCTTGCATGGTATGTATCCGGATTTCATGTTCAACGGCATACCAGAATCGTTCGGCTTCCCCTATCGCTTCGATCCTTTTGCGGCACAACCCCATACGGCTGGCGAAGTGCTTCAGGAGCTTTCCAATCGCGTCAGAGAGGCGCCTTGGACCTTTGCTTACTGGTACTTGATCGGCAAACCGGCAACCCTCCTGTCATGGAACATCATTGCGGGCATGGGAGGCATCTTTGTCTATCCGGTGGAAGCCAGTCCATATCTGACTTTGCCATTTTTCCAGATCACGGAAAGCGTCTCCGCTTATTTGCACTCCCCATTGACAATCGCGGCGCTCGCCGGCTGTGGCGTGGTCTTGTTCAGGCCTCGCATACTCGGACTGAACGAAAACAATCGCCATATTGCCGTGCTTATCGTGGCATTGATCCTGTATTTTCTCGCGGTCCATATGATGGGAGCGCCATTCCCGCGTTATGGCATCCCGTTGCGTCCAATCATTTATGGATTTGGATTGTTTACGCTGGTAGCTCTTGGGAAGAAAATCCCCTTGTACCTGACCTCCTTGCGAAAAAAGGCCGAAATCCATGGATGAAAGCCAGATGCGGACTTTCAGAATCGCGATAGTCATACCGTGCTACAAGGTCGGTGAACGTGTGTTGGACGTGATTCGGCGGATTGGTGATTGTTGTTGGCGCATTTATATTGTCGATGATGCCTGCCCGGAACATGTGGGTAATCTAGTTGAAGCGCAATGTACGGATACCCGGGTGCGCGTAATTCGTCATGACACCAATCTTGGTGTTGGCGGCGCGGTCATAACGGGTTATCGACAGGCAATCAATGACGATGCTCAAATCATTGTGAAAATTGACGGCGATGGCCAACTCGACCCCGCCCTGATTGAAGAATTCGTCGCGCCTTTGGTTTCCGGTCAGGCAGATTATGCAAAAGGGAACCGGTTTTTCGATCTGGAGGGGCTCAAGGGAATGCCAGGAATTCGCGCCTTTGGGAATGCCGTCCTTTCTTTTCCGTGATGACCGGCGCGGCCAGCGACCCGCCCGCATGGCAGCAGCACATTAGCAACAAAGCGCGGCGCGACCTTCTCGCCAAGCGCGCGCGATGCCAAAGACCCGCCGAAGCGGGTCATCGTGCGCGACAGGTGGCTGACCGGCTGAGTGGAGGAGGCGCGTGCATCTTGGCGCCAGGCCTTGATGCAAACCGACACCATCGCCAAGCAGATGCGAGAGTTTTCGCGGGCCGTTTCGGAATATCGCTGGGCCACGAGGCTTCTTGACGCAATTTTCACATTTTATTGACGAAACCTTGATGCTCGCTGTTTCAAGATGGCAAACGTTCTCATTGCCGAACGTTTGCCATGTCCGCCTCCAACCCCATTGAACTGGAATTTTCCCGCAAGTACGACCTGAACCACGCGCGGCAGTATCTGCGTAAGCATCAGGAAGGTCCGGCTCGGCGCCTGTCGCACTGGCGCGATGTGCAACTGGCTCGCCGTGCCCTGAAACTGGCCGGCGAACCCGGCTTGGTGCTGGATTTGCCCTGCGGCGCCGGCCGTTTTTGGCCGATGTTGTGCGAGCAGCCAAACCGGGCAATCTTCGCCGCCGACAACTCGGCCGACATGCTCGCCACGGCTCACGCCGCCCAGCCGCGCGAGGTGGTCGCGCGAATCAACGGCTTTTGTACCTCGGCGTTCGACATCGACTTGGGGGCCAATGCGGTGGACTGCATCTTCTGCATCCGCCTGCTACATCACATCGAATCGTCCGCGCATCGCCTGACCATTCTGCGCGAGTTTCACCGTGTCAGCCGCGATACGGTGATCCTCTCGCTGTGGGTCGACGGCAATTACAAAGCCTGGAAACGCCGTCGCCTGGAAGCCCGCCGCGCTGCCGAAGGACGTGTTTCGGAGAACCAGAACCGCTTCATCGTCACCCGTTCGGCGATCGAGAAGGAATTCGGGCAGGCCGGTTTCAACGTCATCGGTCACTTCGATTTTCTGCCGGGCTATGCCATGTGGCGCACCTACGTGCTGCGCAAGGCGGGCTGAGCCATGGACATCCCAGCCGATCCCCTGCTGGCAGCTCTTACCGACACCTTCCATAAAGCGGTTCATCCGTACTTCGCCATCACCCAACAGGGGTAAATGCCAACAGAGAAGATTTTCCTTGCCATTGTCCTGCTCGGCGAACCGGCCAGCGCGAAAACCCTGCTGGGCGGTTTTCTCATTACGGCCGGTTCATTAATCTTGTCGTCATAGGAAGACAAGGTCCCCCTCTCACGCTCATTGGGGCGACAAGCTGGATCAGGGAATGATCCATTGAACATTTCCGCTTGGGATTGATGAAGCCTTAAATGATATTTATTATTATTTGTGAGCATGTTAACCTGCTGTTGCAACACGTTTTTCACTCACTTTGAAGGAGCTTGATGATGAAATGCAAAACGATTCGGGCCGCAGCCCGCAGATTCCTGCCCCTGGCACTTGGCAGCCTGTGTTTCCTGGGGCTTTCCGCCTTCGCAGAGGAGGTCGTGAATGTCTATACGGCGCGGCATTACGAGTCGGACAAGGCGCTTTACGCGCTTTTTCAGGAGCAGACGGGCATCAAGGTCAACGTGGTCAGCGCAGGCGCGCCGGAACTCATCGAGCGCATCAAGCGTGAAGGCGCCGCCACGAACGCGGACCTGTTCATCACCGTCGACGGCGGTGTATTGCACACGGCCAAGGCCGCGGACATCCTGCAAGCCATCGACTCCCCGGCCGTGCTGCAAAACGTGCCGGCCAGACTGCGCGACAAGGACAACGCCTGGGTGGGCCTCACCACCCGCGCC
>JAIRWW010000255.1 GCA_031268685.1 Azoarcus sp. | reverse complement strand
GGCATCTCCGTAACAGTCGCCATGTTGCTCGATGACCGAACCGTACTCTATGCCCACCTTGAGGCCCAGCGACGTGCGCTCCCGTCCAAGCTGTTCGAGGTTGAAGTCGTAGAGCACGTCGCGGGTGTGGGCGGCGGCATCGACAGCCGCTTCGCTCGCGCCGAACAGCACCAGTAGCCCGTCGCCAAGATATTTGACGACACGCCCGCCCATGCGGGTGAAATGTTTGCCCAACATCTGGGTACAGCGGGTGATGACCTGCGTTGCCACGGTATTGCCCTGCAACTCGAACAGTTTCGTGCTCCCGGTCAGGTCGGCGAATACCACCGCCTTTTTCATTTGACCGGTAGCTTTTTCTGTGCGATCCGCGTTACTGTCCAGCGCCTTGTTGCTAGACAGCATTTTGTCTATGAAAGCATCGGTTGGCGAAGTTGGCATCGTCGTATTCCCATATTTGCCCGTTTTTCTCGCCGGAGCGCTTTGTCGTGCTCAATAATCCGCTGGCGGCAATTCGATTTTGCCGTCGGTGCTGTATTGGTAATCATGAAACACATGCTCGGCGCTGAGCAAACGATAGTTGCCTTCCGCGTCTTTGAGGCTGGTTTCCTTGAGCCGCCACGTATAGTGTCCGCAAGTCCAGCAGTCGAAGTTTCGCATGTGGGTACATAAGCAGGTTTTGTCCCATACCTTGGGCTTTTGTCCTTCTGTCAGGCTTGCCCGTTCGCGCTCCCAAGCTTCAGCATACTGGCAATGGCCGGAGCCGTCGAGCAGATAGCCGAAGGCCTCGCAGTTCGGGCGCACGCCGCTGCCGACGGCGGGGCAGCTCTTTAGCATGCGCATCGGATAGCCGGTCGGTGAAATATTATTGACTTCGATCTGGTCTTCGGTCGCCTGGAAATACGCCTGCTTCACATTGTCGGGCAGGCCGCATTCGCGGGTGACGGTAAACCGTGTTGCCACTTGTACCGCAGCGGCGCCCAGTTCGAGAAAATCTACTGCGTTGCCGCCGGTGAAAATGCCGCCGGCGGGAATCAGCGCAATGTTGAGCTGTTCGGTTTGCAGCCAATCGCGGATTTCTTTCAGGATAGCTACGAGATCGTATTTTGCCCAGTCCGCGCCGAAGCCGAGATGCCCGCCGGCAAGCGGCCCTTCGACCACGATGTAGTCGGGCATCCGCCCGCTGCGCGCGTTTTTCTTCAGGAAAAGCTGGAGGGCGCGCAGGGACGAGACGATGATGCCGAGCTTGACGTCCCGGAACCTTGGGTGATCCTGGATCAGCGCGAACGAACCCAGATGCAGCCCGGCGGCCAGCGTGATGCCGTCTATGCCCGCATCCATCGCCGCGCGCAACCTTACTCGCAAGGTCTCGCGCGGATTGTTCATCGTCAGCTTTTCCATGCAGTTCACAAATATCAGGCCGGAGCCTTGCTTGGCTTCCATGGTTTTGCCGATGTGCAGGCAGGTAGCTTCTGCAAGCAGACCGAGATCGAACTGTGCCACAGATTTGTCGAGGAGGTTGTCGACGTTGAATTTGTACTTCTTGAGTCGATCTTTGACGTAGTGTGTGCGATAGCGCCGGTCGGTGACGGTATGCACCATCGCATCGGAAATATGGCCGATACCGCCCAGGCGCGCGATTTCGAGCGCCAACGAGGAAGTCGAAATATCGACTCCCATGCCGCCCACCACGATTGGAACGAGTTCGTGGGAGCCAAGCCGCAGGCGGTAATCATCAACACGCTTCATTAGCCATATCCGTTCTGACGCGGGCCGCCATTATCGCTTACCGTTGCTGTCCGCGCACTCCAACACCGGCTCCTCGCGCAATTTACTCGACAGTCACGCTTTTGGCGAGATTGCGCGGTTTATCGACGTCAGTCCCTCGCACCAGCGCTACATGATAAGCGAGCAATTGCAACGGTACGATGTGCAGCACCGGCGACAGCATGCCGTAGTGCTCAGGCATGCGCAGGATATGTACGTTTCCGGAGCCGCCTATCTCGCCGCCCGGGTCGGCGAATACGTAAAGTTCGCCGCCGCGGGCGCGGACTTCCTGCAAGTTGGATTTGAGTTTTTCCAAGAGTTCGTCGGCGGGCGATACCGCAATGACCGGCATGCGCTCGTCGACCAGCGCAAGCGGCCCGTGCTTGAGTTCCCCCGCGGCGTAAGCCTCGGCGTGAATATATGAAATCTCTTTGAGTTTGAGCGCGCCTTCCATTGCTATCGGCCAGTGCTGTCCGCGCCCGAGAAAGAGGGCGTGCTCTTTGCTCGCAAAATGTTGCGCCCATTGCGCTATTTCAGGTTCGAGTTCGAGCACTTTCCGCACGGCGACCGGCAAGTGGCGCAGCGCTTCCAGGTGGTGCTCTTCCGTGGCGGGCGCAAGCTTTCCGCCGAGTTTGGCCAGCGCCATGGTGAGCAGGGCGAACGCAGCAAGCTGGGTTGTGAATGCCTTGGTCGAAGCCACGCCGATTTCGGGGCCGGCGCGGGTGATGAAGTGCAGCGCCGCCTCGCGCACGATGGCTGATTCCGGTACGTTGCAGATCGCCAGCGTGCGAGTCATCCCCAGGGAATGCGCATATTTGAGCGCGGCCAGCGTATCGGCCGTTTCGCCGGACTGCGACACTGCCACGACCAGCGTATCGCTGCTGGCCACCGGCTTGCGGTAACGATATTCGCTGGCGATGTCCACAGCGCAGGGCAGGCCCGCCAGCCCCTCCAGCCAGTAGCGCGCCACCAGCCCCGCATGGTAGCTGGTGCCGCAGGCGAGTATCTGTACCCGGCGCGCGCCGGAGAAGACTTCCTCTGCTTCCGTGCCGAAATATTGTGGCGACACAGCGCTGCCGCCAGTCACAAGTCCAAGCGTGTTGGCCAGCGCCTCTGGCTGCTCGAAGATTTCCTTCTGCATGAAATGGCGGTACGGCCCCAGTTCCACCGCATCGGCGGCAAGGCTGGAAATATGCACCGCGCGCTCCACAGTGCTGCCGTTGGCGCGCACGATGCGGTAGCCGTCGCGGCACAGCTCGGCAAGATCGCCTTCTTCAAGGTACACCACCTTGCGCGTCACCTGGAGGAGCGCCGCAGCATCGGAAGCTGCGTAGCTGCCGTCGTCGCCGATGCCCAGCAACAAGGGCGCGCCGCAGCGCACCACCACCGCCCGCGCCGGATCGGATGCCGAAATCACACCAAGCGCATATGCGCCTTCCAACTCGGCGACGGCTAGGCGCACGGCTTCGAGCAAATCGCCCGTTCCGCGCAGCTTGTCATGGATCAGGTGCGCGACGGCCTCGGTGTCGGTATCGGAGACAAACACATAACCCCGCGCCCGCAAGGCGGCCCTGAGCGCCTCGAAGTTTTCGATGATGCCGTTATGCACAACGGCCACATCCTCCGACACATGCGGATGCGCATTGCCCTCCGACGGCGCGCCATGGGTTGCCCAGCGCGTGTGGGCGATGCCCAGCGACGACGACAGCTGCCGGGCCTCGGCCAGATCGGCCAGTCTGGCTACACGTCCACAGGCCCGCAAACGCACGAGCTTGCCGCAATCCTCGCCTTCCTCGCCAAGCACGGCCAGCCCGGCCGAGTCATAACCGCGATATTCGAGCCTGCGCAAACCTTCGATAAGAATGGGAACGACATTACGGGTAGCAATGGCAGTAACGATGCCGCACATGCGAATCCTCCTGGGAGCAAGGTGGACTAAGCCAGGTCACTTCTTTTTTTCTGGCCGCGTCCAGCCCGCATAACTTTGCTGTCTGGCACGGGAAATCGTGAGTTGTCCGGGCGGCGCATCCCGGGTCAGCGTCGTGCCAGCGCCAAGCGTAGCGCCGCGGCCGATCCGCACCGGCGCCACCAGTTGTGTATCTGAGCCGATGAAAGCATCGTCGCCGATCTCGGTACGGTATTTGTTGGCCCCATCGTAATTGCAGGTGATGACGCCCGCGCCGATATTAACCCGCGCGCCGACATCGGCATCCCCCACATAGGCCAGATGGTTGGCTTTGGATTGTTCGGCAAAGCTGCTGTTCTTGATTTCGACGAAATTTCCCACATGCACGCCGTCGCCAAGCACTGTGCCAGGCCGGATGCGGGCATACGGGCCGACCACGCATGCCTCGCCCATGGCCGCGCCATCCAGGTGTGAAAACGGCGCCACGCGCGAGCCTGCGCCAATGCGGACATCGCGCAACACACAGTTGGCCCCGACGATTACGCCATCGCCCAGTTCGACCCGGCCCTCGAACACGCAATTGACGTCTATCTCCACATCGCGTCCGCAAAAGAGTTCGCCGCGCACGTCGAAGCGCGCCGGATCGGCGAGCGTTACGCCATCGTCCAGAAGCCTGCGCGCGGCGCGCGCCTGGTAAGCCCGTTCGATGACGGCAAGTTGTTCCTTGCTGTTGACGCCCAGCGTCTCGTCGGCATCACCGGGCGCTGCGGTAAGGACTTCGATCCCCGCCTCGACAGCCAGGCCGACGATATCGGTAAGGTAATACTCGCCCTGAGCGTTGCCGTTGCCGATGCGGGCCAGCCAATCGCGCAGCATGTCTGTTGGCGCGACGAGAATGCCGGTGTTGATCTCGCGCACGAGGCGCTCATCCCTGCTTGCGTCCTTTTCTTCGGCGATGCGCGTCACGCGGCCATTGGCATCGCGCAGGATGCGGCCATAACCGGACGGATCGTCCAGTTCCACCGTGAGCAGGGCCAGCCGCCCCCGCCCCGCCGCCGCGGCCAGCCTCGCCAGCGTGGAAGCGCCGATCAGGGGCACGTCTCCATAGAGCACCATCGTCCGCTCGCCGCTCAAATGCGGCAAAGCCTGCTGCACGGCGTGACCGGTGCCGAGTTGGGCGCTTTGCTCCACCCATACGATATCCGGCGCATCGAACCGGGCGCGCACCGCCTCGCCGCCATGTCCGTACACCACGCAAATCCGCCGCGGATCGAGCGCGCGGGCGCTCGCCAATACATGCGCAAGCAAGGGCTTGCCAGCAAGCGGTTGCAAAACCTTGGGCAGAACCGAGCGCATGCGCTTACCCTGCCCGGCGGCGAGAATCACGACTTCCATGGATGTTCCAGAAATAAATCGCGCGATTCTAGCATGTGGGGCAGGGCCGCCGTTTAAGGCCAGATCCTTCGTCAGGGACGAAGTATCAAATTTTGCGTAATTGCAGAGCGTTGGCTATGTATCCGGGGTTATATGTTCTGGGCAGGCCGATGGATCAAGATACCTCGGCGCGAAACAGATCCAAGGCCGGGCGGCCAGGGCAAACGCACGAACCCACCCCTTGCCGCCACACATCCATACCGGACAGGCGTTCGCGATAGAGATCGGATTTGCGGCGACGAGTCGTCGCAGCTTGATGCCGCCTTTGCGCGGGATGGGATCGAGACGAATGAGATTGACTGTCATGTGCTTGAGCACGGCGAGATTGTGAGCGGCATACTTGGCGCGGGCAGGTCAGCGAGACACACATCCGCCAGTCGTAGTTTGCTTGCCGTCTCCATGAGTCGCCTCAAAAAGACAGGAAGCTACATAAAACAAAAGACTGAGAGCGGTTCTTTGCATAAGTCTTTGAATATAAACCAAAATGTTTTGGCGTGTACGATAACGGCATTCGCGCGATTGCCCTGATCGTGACGGCTGGGACAATCCTTGAGGCTGGAGGCATAGTGTAGAGTTGCTTGTGGGTCAGTAATTTGTACTTGAAGTCAGAACTTTCGTGAGGGTCTCAACCGGTCGTTCGCCAAGCAAAGCCACAAGCGACCGCTCGGCCACCCAGACTGGCAGTTCGGTCGAGGCGAACTGGATCAAAAATTGTTACAAAATTCTTCGCGTGCTGCGATAAGGCCGAAAAGGAGAACGTGCATGACAAAGGAGTCAAGTCAATCGGCAGAGGCTGATACGTCCGAAAGTCCTGCTGTTTCCGAGGCGCCGCCACCCACGGTTCGATTACAGATAAGCGCCGCGAAAAAACTGAACCTCGCAGCCTTTCAGAATGCGGTGCCCGCGTTGCATGAACTGGTCATCGTCAATGAGACCTTGTTTCCGATCAGCGAGTTGACCGTTCAACTGGCTTCCGAGCCGCCGTTCGTAAAGTCTTGCGTCTGGAACGTGGAATCGGTGGGCGCAGGAGAGAACTATCACCTGCGTGATCTCGACGTGCAGTTGGATGGCGCCCTCCTTTCACGGTTGACGGAATCGGAATCGGCTTCGCTGCATTTCGAGCTTCGCAGTCGCAAACAATCGGATGACGTCCTCGCAAGACACGATGCCATCGTAGAGCTGCTGGCGCGTAATCAATGGGGTGGCATTGGACATCTGCCAGAAATGGTGGCGGCGTTCGTTCAGCCAAACGATCCGGCCATCGATCGATTGCTTAAGGGGGCAGCCCTGGCATTGCAATCGGCAGGCAAGTCCGGTTCGATCGACGGCTACACCCAAGGTTCAAAACGGGCATGGGAACTGGCATCGGGCATCTGGGCCGCTGTGCTCCAGCGCAAGCTCAACTACGCTCTCCCGCCCGCCAGTTTCGAACACACTGGCCAAAAGGTTCGCAGTCCTTCACAGGTGCTCGATGGCGGCTTGGCCACTTGCCTTGATCTTGCGCTGCTGTTCGCCGCCTGCTTGGAGCAGGCCCACCTCAATCCCTTGCTGGTATTCACCCGTGAGCACGCATTTGTCGGTGTATGGCTGAGGGACGAGGAATTCTCTACATCTGTGGTAGATGACATCACTGCGGTGAGAAAGCGGTTGAAGTTGCAGGAGATGTTGGTCTTTGAAACAACCCTCGCGGCACAGGGCCACGCTGTGAATTTCAGCCAGGCTATCGCCAACGCAGGCCGTCAGTTGTCGGAGGAGGAGGAAGACAAGTTTGAACTGGTCATCGACGTGAAGCGCGCGCGCATGTCGCGCATCAAACCGCTTGCTCAGACACACGTTGCCGCAGAGGCGGTACCACTTGCGGGGGAGGAACCAGAACCAACAATCGGCATTGAAGAAGCACCTGATCTACCCGACGATATGATCGCCGACACGCCGGCATCCGAGTTGGACCCCAAAGACCGGCTGGCTCGTTGGCAGCGCAAACTGCTCGATCTCTCGCTGAGAAACACGCTGTTGAACTTCAAACCGGGGAAGAAGGCGTTGCTGCTGGACGTGGCGGCGCCTGCGTTGGAAGACACCCTGGCCGAAGGACAAACGATCAAGCTCCTGCCCAGCCCTGCACTGATGCAGGGCCAAGACCCTCGAAGCCAGCAACTGCATGAAGCCAGAAGCCTTGAGGACCTTTGCAAAGCGCATGCGATAGATGCTCTGAAGCGCCGAGAGGTCTTCATCCGATTGGAAGATCAAGAACTGGAAGGTCGTTTGGTTGAGCTGTATAGGAGTGCCCGCAACGCGATGCAGGAAGGTGGTGCCAATACACTCTTCATCGCGCTCGGTTTCCTGATCTGGAGCCGTCCTGACAAACCGGACTCCCGCATCAAAGCGCCCTTGATCCTGCTGCCCATCACGTTGAATCGAAAAAGCGTTCGTTCGGGGTTCACGCTGCAAGAGCATGAAGATGAGGCGCTGTTCAATCCAACGCTGGTCGAGATGCTACGCCAGGACTTCCAACTGGATTTGGGCATTACCGCTGGCGACCTGCCGCGTGATGAGTCCGGTCTGGACATCGCAGGCATCTGGAAGCGTGTTCGCAGCGCCATCAAAGACATCAGAGGCTGGGAAGTCAGTGAAGACGTCGTGCTGTCGATGTTTTCCTTTGCCAAGTACCTGATGTGGAAAGACTTGACAGATCGCACCGATGACTTGCGCAAGTCGCCGGTGGTGGCGCACCTGATCGACACGCCGCGCGAGCCCTATCCCTCCACAACGCCCTTCCCCGACGTGCGCAGACTGGACATCGACTACCCGCCACAGCAGGTGTTCAGCCCGCTCCCTGCTGATTCATCCCAGCTGTCCGCGGTGATGGCGGCCGCCAAAGGCAAAGACTTCGTGTTGATTGGCCCGCCTGGTACTGGCAAGAGCCAGACCATCGCCAATCTGATTGCGCAGTGCTTGGCTGAGGACAAACGCGTGCTCTTCGTGGCCGAAAAGATTGCTGCACTGGATGTGGTCTTCCGTCGTCTGCGCGAAGTGGGGCTCGGGGAGTTCTGCCTTGCACTGCATTCAAACAAGAGTCGCAAGCTCGACGTGTTGAGCCAGCTCCAGAAGTCCTGGGAGTCCAAAGGTGAAGTCGACGCTGCTGGCTGGGAAGCAAAAGCCCGACAACTGAGTCAAGTGCGCAAGCAACTGTCAACTTATGTTGAGCGCCTTCACAAACGCCACAGCAACGGCTGGACGATCTACAAAGCCATCGGTTGCGTCGTTGGGGGGGGATTCGCTACCTGTCCTGGATTTTAGAGCAGTTTAACTTAACGTTGCGCATATCCATCATGTTTGAACCATCCTGAGATGTCTGAAATGGAGATGCAATTGAAAGCTTGGGAGATGGCCTGATCGAGAAGATCTTTGGCT
>JAIRWW010000244.1 GCA_031268685.1 Azoarcus sp. | reverse complement strand
TGCGGTCGAACGCGCGATGCTGTTGCGCAAAGCGCGCGTCACCAGTTCGCTTGCCGATAGATGGGCGTCGAGATGGGTCTGTTCGTGGCGATGGGATTCGAGATGGCGGATAGCGTTTTCCCCTTGATGCGCCATATCGTGGAGCGGCGCGACCTGGGTAAGCTTTTCCAGTCCGGCCTCGATCGTGGCTGAATCCCAGAACTGTTCCAGTATCCGGGGCATTTTGCGGCGCAAGCGCCAGACCAGCCATGCTTTGCCGAGCATGATGCTCCAGCTTGCGACTGACATGACAAGTAGCGCGATGGCTACGGCGCGGGCGACCGTGTCGCCTTGTGCCCAGACGGCGGCGATGTCTAAACCGGCATTCATGATTCAAGACTCCATGTAAAAGGAATGCGTACCCAGGTTGGCACGGGTTTGCTGTCTTCCTGGGCAGGCACAAAGCGCCATTTCATAACGGCGGTACGCGCGGCTTCATCCAGCCGGGCGCTGCCGCAACTTTTCTGTATCTCGACCTTTTGGGCCTTTCCGCTGGGCAACACATAGGCGCGCAGCACTACCGTGCCTTCCTCGCCCAGGCGCTGAGACATTTTGGGGTATGGGGGGCGTGGATTGTGCAGGTAGTCGGCATCGTATCGTGCGGCGGTAAACGTGCCGGAAGCCGCTGCGGTGACCTTGCTTTCCGCCGCCGAGCCATTGCTGTGAGCGCTGGAAGCCGCCGCCGTGGTTTGTGATGCGGCTGGCACGGGTTCCGGGTCTGACTCGGCTGGCCCAGTGGGTTCGGGGTCGGGCGTGGGCGCTGGCGCTGGTATTTGGGATGCCTGCACCGGCGGCGTGGGGCGAGGTTCGTTGCGAGTAAGACGCTTGGGCCGTTCCGGTTTGGCTGGGCGGGGTTTGGGAGGCGTCGCTTCAGGCGGCGCTGCCTTGGGTGGCGGAGGCGCGGCTGCCTGTACAGGCGCAGGTGCAGGCGCGGGGTCAAGCAGGCTGACCATGAGCGGCGCAGCGGACGGCGGCTCGACCTGAGCTGCGTCACGCTGCATGGCAAAAAGCAGAGCGCCATGCAGCAGCAGAGCCAGCCCGAATAACAGGGCATTTTCTACCGTGGAGCCGGAGAAGTTGGGCATCGCTTGGGTGTGTGTTCCGGAGGGGGGGCGGGGAAACGTGCGGCAAACTGTTTTTATTAACCTGCAATGCTAATTATTATCATTCAGAAAGCCTGTGCTGTCAATCCAACGGTTTCCTTTATGGATACCGTTGGATGAGCAAGCTGCCGCTTCGTTTTCCTCGTTTTGACGCTTCTTTTGTGTCGACGCGCCGAAATCAACGGCGCGGTTCTACGCGCTTGACCGTGAAGGGAATCGTGGCGGCCAATGTCGCGGCGCTTCTCGGACTGTCCTTGCGATAAAGGCGGACTTCATAGGTGCCGGACTCGTCCGGAGCATAAAGCGTTGTTTCGCTGTCGCCGGCGGCAGGCTGGGAGACGGAGGCGAAATTGTTGCCATGCCCGGCGCCCTCGTCGTAGATCACCAGGAATGCGCCGTCTTTGTTCATACGATTGGTGATGCCGGTGAGTTTGACGAAGATTTTTTCGTATTGCGTATAGGTTTTCTTGTTCAGTTTCATGCTGATTTTGACATCGCCGCTGACCGTGAAAGGAAGGCTGAGAGCCAGGGTATCTTCGTCCGCCTTGGCTTTGCGATAAAACCGCAACTCGTAGTTGCCGGCTTCGGGCGGCGTGGAGAATTCCACCCTGTCTTCGCCGATGTTGGCGTAGCTTGCGTAAAAGTAGCCGCTGTCGTGGACGCCGCCCGCCGGGTAAATGGCCAGGAATGCGCTGTCTTTGTTCATACGGCTGGTGACGCCGTCAAGCGTTGCGATGATCTCCTCGCCACGCTTGTAGCTTGTTTTATCCAGGGACATGGAGACTTCCGTGTCGCCATTGACGGTGAATGGCAGCTTTGCGGCCAGGGTGTCGTCGTTTGCCGGGACTTTACTGTAGAGACGAAGCTCGTAAGCGCCGGCCCTGGACGGAGTGGGGAGCAGCACCTGATTGTCGCCAACGTGAAGATAGGCGTAGTCGAGACGGTCGCCGTGCCCGGAACCTGCTGCGTAAATGGCCAAGGTGGCTTTGTTGTTGTCCATTCTCTCGGTGACGCCGTCGATGGTGACGACGATTTCTTCTCCGCGAAGATAATTGCTTTTGTCCAGACCGATAGATACATTGCTGTAGAGCGTTCTGCAGGCAGAAAAAAGGAGAACTGATGATGCGGCCAGGATGAGCGCGAACCGTCGCGCGAAGATGTTTGCCATGGAATATTCCCCTTGTGAGATATATGGAAAGCGTGCTAGCGCAAATGATTCTGCAATACCGCTCCGGCAAAATCAATACACACGGCAAAGCAGGCTCCGGGCAATGCCGTTGTATGACATGGTTATTGCATGGATTCCCCGGCGCGGACCTGGGGCGCGGAAGTCCGCATTTGCCGCCCGGATAAAAAAACACCCGGTCAGGCCGGGTGGAAATCTCCTGTGAAGGAGAGGGAGGGAACCGAGCGAAGCGTCTGCTTGCCGCGCCTCGCAAATAACCAGTTACAAGCAGTGTTACCGAAACCAGCGTTACCGGCGCATACCCAGGATGCTGTCCCGCAAAATGCGCTGCCTGCCAGAGATTCTCTTTGCGGTTTATATACTTAAGATTGCAACGAATCTGTGTATCGGCTATATATCCAGGCGATTTGCTGCCGTGCACAATCGCTAGTTTAGTACATGCTCTGACGCCTTGCAAAGCAAAGTTAGAATGTCGGTCAGCCAACAGGAGCTTCTTTCATGTCTGATCCACTTGCCCAGTTGAACCCGCAACAAACCGAAGCCGTCACATTGCCCGCCCAGCATGCCTTGGTGCTGGCTGGAGCGGGATCGGGCAAGACTCGGGTACTCACCAGCCGCATTGCCTGGCTGCTCAACAATGGTCTGGCATCTCCATCGGGCATCCTTGCCGTGACCTTCACTAACAAGGCGGCGCGCGAAATGCAGGCCCGGATCGAAGCCATGTTGCCCGCCAGCCCCAGGGGGATGTGGATCGGCACTTTCCATGGGCTGTGCAATCGCCTGTTGCGCGCGCATTACCGCGATGCCGGGCTTGCGCCGCTTTTCCAGATTCTCGACATTGCCGATCAACTCTCGGCGATCAAACGCCTGCTGAAGGCGCTGAATGTCGATGATGAAAAATTTCCGCCGCGCGATCTGTTGTATTTCATCAATGCCAATAAGGAAGCGGGCCGGCGTCCGCATGCGATCGAGCCGGTCGACGACTACACCCGCCGCCGGGTAGCGCTCTATCAAGAATACGAAGCACAGTGCCAGCGCGAATCCGTGGTGGATTTTGCCGAACTGCTGCTGCGCTGCCACGAACTGCTACAGAGGAATGAGCCGATCCGCCGCCATTACCAACAACGCTTCCGCTACATCCTGGTCGACGAGTTCCAAGATACCAACGTCCTGCAATACCGTTGGCTGAAACTGCTGGCCGCCGATGGCGGGGAGGGCGGCGCGGCGCTTTTTTGCGTGGGCGACGACGACCAAAGCATTTACCGCTTTCGCGGCGCTGAAGTGGGCAATATGCGCGACTTCGAGCGTGAGTTCAAAGTCCAGCATCTCATCCGCCTTGAACAGAACTACCGTTCGCACGGCAACATCCTCGATGCCGCCAATGCCATCATCCGCAATAACGACAATCGGCTTGGCAAAAATCTCTGGACAGACCTGGGCGCTGGCGAACCGATACGGGTATTCGAGGCGCTAGACGACGGCGAAGAAGCGCGCTGGATCGTCGAAGAAATCCAGGCGCTGGTGCGCGACGGAGCGATGCGCGCCGACATTGCCTTGCTGTACCGGGCGAACGCGCAGTCGCGGATACTCGAACATCAGCTTTTTTCCAGCGGCATTCCGTATCGCGTCCATGGCGGGCTGCGATTTTTCGAGCGCCAAGAGGTCAAGCACGCGCTCGCCTATCTTCGGCTGATTGCCAATTCTGGCGACGACACCGCTTTCATGCGAGTAGTGAATTTCCCTGTACGGGGCATCGGCGCTCGTTCGCAGGAATTGCTTCAGGATGCCGCCCGCGACGGAAAAACCAGCCTCCATGCCGCCGTGCCTCGCCTGTCCGGCAAAAGCGCCGTTGTGCTGGGCCAGTTTGTGCGCCTGATCGAAGACTTGCGCCTTGAGACCGAAACCTTGCCGCTGCCCGAACTGGTGGAGCACGTCATCGAGCGCAGCGGTCTGCGCGCCCATTACCAAGCGGGAAAAGAAGGCCAGGACAGACTGGAGAACCTCGACGAACTCATCAATGCTGCTGTCAACTTTCGTGCCGAAGCCCTGTCTGGCGCCGAGGCATCGTCGCAGCCGCACGCACTGTTGGCGGATTTTCTCAACCATGCTTCGCTCGAAGCCGGGGATCACCAGGCCGGAGCGGACATGGACGCAGTGCAGCTGATGACCGTGCATGCGGCCAAGGGGCTGGAGTTCAATGCCGTCTTCCTGAGCGGCCTGGAAGAAGAACTCTTTCCGCACAGCAACAGCCTGACCGAGTCCGGCGGACTCGAAGAAGAACGCCGGCTCATGTACGTGGCGGTCACGCGCGCCCGCGAGCGGCTGTACCTATCCTGCGCCCAGAGCCGGGTACTGCACGGGCAGATGCATTACCATCTGCGCTCGCGCTTTCTCGACGAGGTGCCAGTGGCGCTGCTCAAATGCCTGACGCAGGGAAGGTATGGCGCCGGAGGCGGGGCGGCCGCTCAGAGCGGTTTCGGCAGGGTGGGCGCGCCCGCCGCCACCGCGCGGCGCAGCCTGCCGGGCGGCTTGCGCATTGGGCAGAATGTGCGCCATCCGCGTTTCGGTCTTGGAGTGATTCTTGCCACCGAAGGCTCCGGCAACGAAGCCAAGGCGCAAATAAACTTTGGCGATGCAGGCGTCAAATGGCTGTTGCTGTCGCTGGCAAAGCTGGAAGCCGCCTGACCGCTCGCCTGATTGCCGTGGAAGCTTACTCGAACAGCTCGCCTTGTTTATCCCCGGCGCTCTCGTCCGCATCTGTTTCCACAAAGCGCACCCCCACGCCGAGCAGCCGCACGGCCCGTTCCCGCCGCGCCCAGGCTTCATCGAGCAAGGCCGCCCATACCGCATCGCCGGGGGCGGCGCTCGTGCACTCAGCGGTGGTCTGCGAAAAATCGGCGAATTTGATCTTCACGACCGCCTTGTGTATTGGCCTTGGCGCGGGCAATCCGGCGAAACGGCGGCGGAACTCCGCAATCAGGGCGGGCAGTTCGGCGCGGCAGGCGTCCAGGCCGGGCAAATCGTTGGCATAAGTAGTTTCTACCGACAAAGATTTGCGGATGCGATCCGGGCGCACGGAGCGTTCGTCTATGCCTCGGCAGAGCTGGTGAAGCGTTGTACCGAAACGCCCGAACCCGGCGACAAGACGGGCAATATCCCAAGCGCGCAGATCGCCGCAGGTTCGCACACCGTGTTTTTGCAGCCGCGCAGCCGTCACCTTGCCAACGCCGAAAATTTTGCTTACCGGCAGCGCGGCGACGAAGGTATCAACATCCTGCGGGCGGACGACGAATTGACCATCCGGTTTGTTCCAATCGCTGGCGACCTTGGCAAGAAACTTGTTGGGAGCAATGCCAGCCGATGCGGTAATGCGCACCTCGTTGCGGATGCGGGCGCGAATTTCTTCGGCCATCATTGTCGCCGAGCCTTTGCAATACCCGAGGCCGCTTACATCGAGATAAGCTTCATCGAGCGATAGCGGCTCCACAAGCGGCGTGTAATCGCGGTAAATGGCGAGAATTTGCCGCGAAGCTTCGCGGTAGCGGCGAAAATCCGGCGGCAACAGGACGAGATGCGGGCATAGCCGCAATGCCCGCGCCGTCGACATTGCCGAATGCACGCCCAAAGCGCGCGCTTCGTAATTGCAGGTAGCGATAACCCCGCGCGTTTCGGCCTTTCCGCCGACAGCCAGCGGCTTGCCCCGCAGCGAAGCATCGTCGCGCATCTCGACCGCGGCATAAAAACAGTCGCAATCGCAGTGGATAATTTTTCTGACGGCCCCAAGCGTGTCCACAATCCGCAGCGTTCAGCAACTACCTTGTTCGTCCGGCATAAGAACCGTCCACCTGAGTTTTACCTGTATTTTTCGATTGCCCGAGGCGATATATCGCAAAGTCGTATTTTATGGGATCGTCCGCATCGAATCCGCGAAGCGTTTCGGTCAATTCCAGGACAGCCTTGAAGTCATACGTTTTTCTACTCAAAAGGCCGAGATCTTTCGAGACATTGAATGTATGCGTATCGAGCGGAATCAGCAGCGATGACTTTTTCACCCCTTTCCACAAGCCCATATCCAGCGCATCGTCTCTCACCATCCAGCGCAGGAACAGATTCCACCTCTTGTAAGCCGAGGATGGATCGCGCGATGGTATTTTCCCTAGCAAAAATTCATAGCCGCGGGATCGGTATGGGTTCATGTCGTAAAGCGCGCATATGAGTTCCCCAAGCCCATCCAGAACGCTCTCCCTGGTTTTGTAGGCGCTCAAAAAAACATCTTCCAGACCATGCAGCTTCTTGAATGCAGCAAAAGTCTTGAAAATCTCCGTCACATCCCGATTTGACTGAAGGCGGTAATATCGGCCTTTCAACTTTTCTTCAATGGCATCCTCATCGCCGTCCAGCGCCGAAAAATCGAGCGAAAGCAGGAATTTCTCAATGGCTTTCGCGTTGCCATAGGCAAACAGCGCGCAAATCAGCGCGATGATGTCATCGCGGAATGGTTTGGCAATCCTCAAAGGATCTGCCGCGGCCATGAGACCAGCATAATTGTTTTTTTGCGCGACCTCTGCTTCCAGCATGTTTTTAACATGTAAATGCAGCTTGTCCATGGCGCTCATGTATTTTCGGCAGAGCCGGGCGGATTTGAAAAACAGCGGCGCGTCCGGTCTCTTGCCGGAACAGGCGTATCCTAACGCCCGCCGCGCGCTGCGTTGCGCGGACGCTGGGACGGATCCTTATAGAAACGTCTCTTGCGCGCTTCGTCGCGTTTTCGCTCTTCAGCAGCCTTGGCGAGCGCGGAACGGCGGGCGGCGGCGGCAAAGGCCGAAGCGGATTTCGCCATGGCCGGGTTTGGAACTGCGGGCGCTTTTTTCTCGGGAGTTTTTTCCTCGCGCCTGGGCCGCCAGACGATGAGTATATTGCCGATGTGCTGTACGGGCGCGGCATCGAGCGCATCGCACAATTCGGCAAGCAACGCTTCGCGCTGCGTGCGTTCCGCGCCCTGAATGCGAACCTTGATGAGTTCGTGCGCCTGGAGCGAGCGTTCCAGCTCAGCGATAACGCTGGCGGTGAGGCCCTTGCCCGCTATGGTGACGACAGGCTGCAAGGCATGGGCGCGGGCGCGCAGGGCGCGGCGTTCGGGGGGAGTCAGTTCGATCATGGACATTCACATTTACATTTGCTCTGCAAGGGGCCGGATTTTACTCTGAAGTGAAACGCAACAAGACCAACAAAGCATGGATGCGCGAGCATCTCACCGATCCTTTCGTCCAGCGCGCCAATGCCGAAGGCTATCGCGCCCGCGCCGCTTATAAACTCATGGAAATCGACGACCGCGACCGGCTGTTGCGCCCTGGCGCTGTAGCGGTAGATCTCGGCGCCGCGCCGGGTTCATGGTGCCAGGTCGCAGTGCAACGTTGCGGAAGCGGGGCGCGCATATTCGCGCTCGACCTGCTGCCGGTCGAAGCCATTACCGGGGTGGACTTCCTGCAAGGCGATTTTTCCGATGCCGGAACGCTCGCCGAGTTCGAGCGCCGCCTTGGCGGAAGCCCGGTCGATGTCGTACTCTCGGACATGTCGCCCAATATGTCGGGCCTAGCGTCCGTCGATCAGGCGCGTTCGATCATGCTGTGCGAACTGGCTCTCGACTTTGCAGTCCACCACTTGCGCAGTAGTGGGCGCTTTCTGGTCAAAGTGTTTCAGGGCGAAGGATTCATGCCGTTTCGCCGGGAGATGGAACAGCGCTTCCTGTCCGTGCAGGTGCGCAAACCGAAAGCCTCGCGCGATCGCAGCGCCGAGGTATACCTCTTGGGGTCCCATCCGCGCATCTGATGCCTGTGGCAAAAATTTTGCAGTGCGGCACG
>JAIRWW010000216.1 GCA_031268685.1 Azoarcus sp. | reverse complement strand
ATGCCTTCCCGCATCAGCCAGGCGGCAAAATCGGCATGGTCCGATGGCCCTTGTCCGCAAATGCCAACGTATTTCCCGAGCCGGTTGGCGGTCTGGATGGCCTGCGACAGCAGCACCTTGACGGCCGGATCGCGCTCGTCGAAGGCGTGGGCAACCAGCCCCGAATCCCGATCCAGCCCCAGGGTAAGCTGGGTCAGGTCGTTGGAGCCGATGGAAAAGCCGTCGAAATGCTGAAGGAACTGCTCGGCCAGCAGGGCATTGGAAGGTATCTCGCACATCATGATGAGCTTGAGATCATCTTCGCCCCGCTTGAGACCATGTTCAGCCAGCAGATTCACCACTCCTTCGGCTTCGGCAAGATTGCGCACGAAGGGAATCATGATCTGCACATTGCGCAGGCCGATCTCGCCCCTCACCTTTTTCATCGCCGCGCATTCGAGTTCAAAACAATCGCGGAAGTTGCTGGCGATGTAGCGCGATGCGCCGCGGAAACCGAGCATGGGGTTTTCTTCTTCCGGCTCGTAGAGCGAACCGCCCAGAAGTTTGCGGTATTCGTTCGACTTGAAGTCGGACATGCGCACGATTACCGGCTTGGGGTAAAAGGCGGCGGCGATGGTGGCAACGCCTTCGGCGAGTTTGTCGATGAAAAACTGGCGCGGATTGTCGTAGCCACGGGCGCGCTGAAGAATGTCTTCGCGCAGGGAGGACGGCACTTGGTCGATTTCGAGAATCGCTTTGGGGTGGATGCCGATCATGTTGTTGATGACGAATTCCAGCCGCGCCAGCCCTACCCCGCCATTGGGAATCTGCGCGAACTCGAAGGCAAGTTCGGGATTGCCCACGTTCATCATGATTTTGACCGGCAGCTCGGGCAGATTGCCCATGTCGGTGGAAGTGACTTCAAACGCGAGCCTGCCGCGATATACGTAGCCGGTATCGCCTTCGGCGCAGGAAACGGTGGCCTCGTCGCCTTCGGAGAGCAATTCGGTGGCGTTGCCGCAGCCGACGATGGCGGGGATGCCCAGTTCCCGCGCGATGATTGCAGCATGGCAGGTACGCCCGCCGCGATTGGTTACGATGGCGCTGGCGCGCTTCATGACCGGCTCCCAGTTCGGGTCGGTCATGTCGGTAACGAGGATGTCCCCCCCCTGGACGCGGCCCATCTCGGAAGCATCGGCCACGATCCGCACCATTCCCGTGCCGATCTTCTGGCCAATGGCGCGGCCCCGGATGATGGCTTCGCCGCTTTCCTTGAGGCGGAATTTCTCCATCACCAGTCCGGAACTCTGGCTTTTCACTGTTTCGGGGCGCGCCTGGAGGATGTAGAGCTTGCCGTCTTCGCCGTCCTTGCCCCACTCGATGTCCATCGGACGGCCATAGTGTCTTTCGATGATTACGGCATAGCGCGCCAGCTCCAATACGTCTTCGTCTGTCAGCGCAAAACGGATACGGTCGGCTTCGGGCACATCCAGCGTGCGCACCGATCTGCCGGCCTCGCGTTTGTCCGCAAAAACCATCTTGATGAGCTTGGAGCCAAGATTGCGCCGCACCACCGCCGGACGGCCCTGCGCAAGCATCGGCTTGTGGACGTAGAACTCGTCGGGATTAACCGCCCCCTGCACTACGGTTTCGCCAAGGCCGTAGGAAGCGGTGACGAAAACCACATCCTTGAAGCCGGATTCGGTGTCGAGCGAGAACATTACCCCGGAAGCGCCTGTGTCGGAGCGCACCATGCGCTGCACCCCGGCCGAAAGCGCCACCTCGGCATGGGTATAGCCTTTATGCACACGGTATGCGATGGCGCGGTCGTTGTAGAGCGAGGCGAAAACCTCTTTCATCGCGTGCAGGATGTTGTCGTAACCGTGAATATTGAGGAAAGTTTCCTGCTGTCCGGCAAAAGAAGCGTCCGGCAAATCCTCGGCGGTAGCGGACGAACGCACCGCGAAGCTGCCTTCACCCGAATCGGCGGCAATTTGGTTGTAGGCCACCTTGATTTCGGCCTCTAATCTGGGCGGGAACGGCGTATCGACGATCCACTGCCGGATTTGTGCGCCGCTGCGGACGAGCGCCTCAACATCGTCGACGTCGAGCGCATCGAGCGCAGCATTGATTCGTTGCGACAAGCCCTCGTGCGTCAGAAACTCGCGGAACGCTTCCGCCGTGGTGGCAAAGCCGCCCGGCACACGCACGCTCGACGGTAGCTGGCTGATCATTTCGCCAAGGGAAGCATTTTTGCCGCCGACTTTGTCGACGTCAGACATGCGCAGTTCTGTGAAGGGAATGACGTAACGGGTCATGACAGGCTTCCGGAATTCGCTCAGAAAAAGCAAAATGTGGATTTTACGGGAAGGCCACTCGCGCGCGCAGCAGGGTTTGCCCCAATATTCATTTTGCCATCCGGCTTCCCCCGGCCCTTTTCAACCGCAATCCGATCAAACAAAATCCATGAACGACCTTTCGATCCGCACGGTGTTTTTCGTCTCCGATGGTACGGGCATTACCGCAGAGACACTCGGTCACAGCCTGTTGGCGCAATTTCCCGATACGCGCTTCCATCAGGTGCGCATGCCCTTCGTCGACGACGTCGCCAAAGCGCATGACTGCGCCCGCCAGATCCTCGAAGCCGCCCGCGACACCGGACGCCGCCCCATAGTCTTCAGCAGCCTGGTCAACCCGGAAACGGTGGCGGCGCTACGCGAAGCGCACGGTAGCGCCCTGTTTCTCGACCTTTTCGAGCGTTTCATCGAACCGCTCGAAAGCGAACTGGGACAACACTCTACTCACACCGTCGGACGCTTTCATGGCGTCGCCGAAAGCAACGACTACAAGAGACGCATCGAAGCAATCAATTTCGCCATGACGCACGACGACGGTATCTCAAGCGCCGACGATCTCATCAAGGCCGATGTGATCCTCGTCGGCGTTTCGCGTTCCGGTAAAACGCCGACCAGTCTTTACCTGGCGATGCAGTTCGGCGTCAAGGCTGCCAATTACCCGCTGATTCCAGAAGATTTCGAGCGCAACAAGCTGCCCGGCGAACTGCACAGTTATCGCGGCAAGCTTTTCGGCCTCTCGATCGCCCCCGAGCGGCTGGCGCAAATCCGTCAGGAGCGGCGGCCCAACAGCCACTACGCCAGCATCGAAAACTGCCGCTACGAGATCGAGGCCGCACAAAAACTGATGCGCCGGGAAAACATCCGCTGGCTCGACTCGACCACAAAATCCATTGAGGAAATTTCCGCCACCATTATGCAGACGGTACGAATCGAAACGACGTTCTGACCCGCGCCGCGCCACCGCCGCGCGGACTCAATCCGCGTCGATCCGGTTGTCATGAAGATTGAGGTACGAATCTTTGAACAGCGTGTCGACCTGCATGGCATCTGGTTTAGGCGTCATCAGGCTCACCAGCGGCACGATTATCAGCCCCGCCAGCATCGCCAGCGCTCCGGCATTGACCGGCGATCCTATGTAGTTCCACACCATGTTGGAGCACACCAACGCCAACGCGAAAGCGAAGCATGCCCAAACGCTCGCCACGGTAGTGCGTTTCCAGTAAAGCCCATAGAGAAAGGGCGCAAGGAAAGACCCCGCCAGCGCGCCCCAACTGATAGACATGAGTTGCGCAATGAAAGTAACCGACGAATTGTATTGCACAAGCGCGATGACACCCGAGATGAGCACAAACACGACTATCAGCAGCCTGATTGCGATGAGTTGAAGCTTCACGTCCATCTCGCGGATCAAATTGCCCTTGAAAAAATCGAGCGTCAAGGTGGAACTCGAAGTCAACACGAGCGAACTTAGCGTCGACATCGAAGCGCTCAAAACGAGCACGACCGTCAAGCCGATGAGGATGTCCGGCATGCTTGCGAGCATGGTTGGTATCACGGAATCGTAAATGGGCGTACCGGCGGCGGTATAGCCGACCCGGTCTGCGACCAATCGGCCGAATCCGCCGAGAAAATAGCTGCCGCCCGCCACGACCAGCGCGAACAGCGTCGAAATGATGGCCCCGCGCTTTATTGCATCGCTGCTCTTGATGGCATAGAACTTCTGCACCATTTGCGGCAATCCCCAGACGCCCAGCGAGGTCAGGATGAGCACCCCCGTCAGGTCAAAAAGGTCTGGCCCGAAGAATGACACGAAAGCGCCCTGCATCCCCGCCGTGCCTGGAACATCGCTGGGTACTTGCGAAAGCGTGATCATCGCATTTGTAAAACCGCCATGACTGCCCAGTACCGCGACGATGACGGCGACAATGCCAAACAACATGATGCAACCCTGCACCAGATCGTTGACAGCGGTCGCCATGTAGCCTCCGAGCACGACATAAGCACAGGTCAGAGCCGCCATGGCGACGATGCACCATTCGTATGGAACGTTGAATGCCATGTCGAAAAGGCGCGAAAGGCCGTTATAGACGCTGGCCGTGTAGGGGATGAGAAAAACAAAAATGATCGCCGCCGATGCAATGCGCAGCCAGCGGCTCGAAAAACGGGCGCCGAAAAACTCCGGCATGGTTCGCGCCCGCAAATGATGCGTCATCGCCCGCGTGCGCGCGCCCAGCACATACCAGGCAAGCAGGCTGCCGATAAACGCATTGCCAAGCCCGATCCATACCGACGCCATGCCGTACTTCCACCCGAACTGCCCGGCATAGCCGATGAAAACCACTGCCGAAAAATATGAAGTGCCATATGCGAAAGCGGAAAGCCATGGCCCGACTTTGCGGCTCCCGAGCACGAAGCCATCGACATCGGTGGCGCTTTTCCGGGTATGAAATCCGATATAGATTGTGACGGCGAAAAAAACCACCATCATGAGAATTTTGAGGAACATGTCGTGAGCGCTGGCGTCGGAAGCGGATTGG
>JAIRWW010000329.1 GCA_031268685.1 Azoarcus sp. | reverse complement strand
AAGATCGCGCATGGGCAGCCCGCGGTAATCGCCGAAATCAAAAAAGCATCGCCTTCCAAGGGCGTGATACGGCCCGATTTCCGCCCCGCCGAAATTGCCGCCTCTTACGCAGCCCACGGCGCGGCCTGCCTGTCGGTGCTCACCGACGCGCCGCACTTCCAAGGATCGCCCGAGTATTTGCGGCAAGCTCGCGCCGCGTGCGCGCTTCCGGCTTTGCGCAAAGACTTTCTCGTCGACCCCTACCAAATCCACGAAGCCCGCGTGATGGGCGCGGACGCAATCTTGCTGATCGCCGCCGTGCTTACGGACATGCAGATGCAAGACTTTGAAGGCATTGCGCGGGAACTCGGCATGGCGGCGCTCGTAGAATCGCACGACGAGGCGGAACTGGCGCGGGCGCTTCAACTGCCTACACCCCTGATCGGCATCAACAACCGCAATCTGCGCACATTCGAGGTCTCGCTGGCCAATACCATCGGCTTGCTCCCGCAGTTGCCTGAAAATCGCATTGCCATTTCAGAATCAGGCATTCTGGCGCGGGAGGATGTCGATACGCTGCGCGCGGCGGGCGTTCATGCCTTTCTTGTCGGTGAGGCATTCATGCGTGCGGAAGAGCCTGGAAAGGCGCTTTCGGAACTATTCGAATTGCGGCGCGAACCCGGCGACGCTTGAACGATGAGCATCTCGCGCGCGCGCCTTTTTCCTGTTTACGGGCGGCGCTGGCTGCGGCGGCTGGCCTTTTTCCTCGTCATCGCCGCAGCCTTGGCCTGCACCGCATTTGTGTGGCTGTTTGCCGCCGAATCGGGATTGCAAACGCTCGTGGGCGCGGCGGCGTATTTCAGTGGCGGCGCATTGCAGGCCGAGGACGTGCGCGGCGCCTTGCGCGGGCCGCTCGCTTTTTCGCGCCTGACGCTGGATTTGCCGGAAGCGCGAATCGAATTGACCGGTATTGCGCTCGACTGGCAGCCCGCGGCGCTTTTTTCGCGCATCGCCATAGACCGGCTGCGGGCGGAACGAGTCGATGTTTTCCTCAAGGATGTGCCGCCGTCTCCGGAACCCCTTGCATTGCCGGAGAGCCTGCGCCTGCCATTCGATTTCGATCTGGCGCTGGAATCCGGAACAGTGACGATTTACAGCGCGAACGCAAATAATGCCAGCGATGCGCAGCCGGTTTTCTCCCTGCGCGAAAGCCGCCTCTCCCTGAGCGGCGAATCATCGCGCTTCATCTTGCGCCAACTGGCCGCCGAACTGCCGCAAGGGCGCATCGAAGCCAGCGGCGAACTCGGGACGGCAGCGCCATTCGCCTTGCGCATGAACGGGCATGCCGCAGCGGACGAACTCACACTCGACATCGACGCCCAAGGCGAACTGGCCGAACCCGTATTGCAGCTGCTGGCACAAGGCCGCGGCATTCGCGGGCAAGCAAAGATCGTAGCGACGCCTTTCGCCGCCTTACCGCTGAAAACAGTCGAACTCGACGCCAAAAACATCGACCCCGCAGCCCTCGCGCCCGGACTACCGCGCGCGAACCTACACCTGAGCGCCCGCTTCGCCGTCGCCGGCGAAAATGGCGAGGCCATATTGCGCGGCCCTCTGCGCATCGACAACACACGCCCGGCCACACTCGACGCTGGCGGCCTGCCGCTGACAAGCCTGCGCGCGGACATCGCCGCGGCAATGAACGAATTGCGGCTCGACGCGTTCACGCTGGAAGGCGGCGGCGGCAAACTCACGGGCAGCCTGCATTGGCGGCCCCAGGCAAATCTTGCGGAAGACGCCGAAGCGCCTGCCGCGCCGTCCGCTGGCTTCGGCCAGATCGACGCCAGCCTCGACATTGGCGCACTCGACCCCGCCCGCATCGACAGCCGCCTTCCTTCCCGCCGCATCAATGGCAGCCTCCAGACCGGGGCCACTGCGCAACGGCAATGGAGCAAAGTATCGCTGCGCGCGGCGGAGGCGCGGATCGAAGCCGACGGCGAAATCGTGGCGGGCATTGCCGCCGCGCCAGCCTTCAGCCTGAAACTAGATTTGCACGGCTTCGACCCGGCAGTTTTCCACCCCGCCGCGCCACCTGCATCCATCAACCTGAAAGCCTCGGCGACGGGCGTTCTCGCGGAACGGCCAGCCGCCGAACTGCATTTCGCCTTCGGCAACAGCCGCCTCGACGGCAAACCGCTTGGCGGCGAGGGACGATTCACCCTGGACGGCGTGCATGTGCGCGATGCCGCCGTCAAACTGGATTTAGCTGGCAACCGCCTGGAATTCGCCGGAAGCTGGGGGCGCATGGAAGACCGGCTGACGCTGGATATAAATGCGCCCCAGCTTGCGGCCATTGGCTACGGCCTGTCGGGCCGGATGCGCGCCGCCGGGACGATTACTGGCGGGCTGGACGCACCGGCGGGAACACTCCAGCTCGATGCAGGCAAACTGCATTTGCCCGGCAATGTAGCCGCCGACGCGCTTGCAGCCGAAGCGCGCATCGAAGCAGGCGTAAGCAGCCCGTTTGCCCTGAAGCTGAGCGGTTCCGGCATCGTCGCAGGCGATCTGCTGCTGGCTGGAGCAAAGATCGTGGCCGACGGCCAGCGCGACCGTCACCAGATACGCCTCGAAGCCGAGGGCAAGTTCGGAGACGATAACGCCCGTCTCGCGGCTGTACTGGATGGCGGCCTGGACGCGCTCCACTGGCGCGGCCAACTTCTCAGCCTGACAAACGAAGGGCGCTGGCCCCTGCGCCTGCGCGCCCCGGCGGCCCTGGAAATCGGCCCGGAAGAATTCCTGCTTGCCGAAGCCGCATTTGAATTCGGCGGACAAAGCGACATACAACTTGCCGAAACCCGCTGGAAAAACGGCGAAGCCGTATTGCGCGGCAAACTGAGCGGATTGGCAATGAGCATGCTTCCGGGGCAGAACCAAAAACTGCGCGACCCGCTGACCCTCGGAGCCGCCTGGGACTTGCGCCTTGGCGAAAGCATAGAAGGCGAGGCGCGGCTATTCCGCGAATCAGGCGACATCCGGGTACAAGGCGAAATCGCCACCCGGCTTGGGCTGGAGCGGCTCGAAGCCTACCTTTTCGCGCATAAAAACAGACTGACGCTGGCGCTTGCCGCGCAGGGACGCGAAGCTGGCGAACTCGGCGTATCGCTCGAAGCCGGCATCGAGCGCGCCGGACAAAACTGGCGTCTGGCGCCGCATGCGCCGCTCGCGGGCGCGGCCCACCTCGCCATGCCCTCGCTTGCCTGGCTTGGCCGCCTGCTGCGCGAAAACGTCGAAACCGGCGGCGCGCTCGCCGCCGACCTCAGCCTTTCCGGCACATCGGCATCCCCGGATTTGCAAGGCAATATCAAGGGACACACCCTGCAACTCGCATTTGTCGACCAGGGCCTGATCCTTGCAGGCGGCGAACTGGAAGCAGGCTTCACCCACCGCGATAACCGCCAGAGCCTGCGCCTGGAGCGGCTGGCTTTCGAGTCGGCCAACCGCGTAAAACCCCGCGACAAACGCCTGCCCGTCGACAAACTCACCGCCACGCCCGGCCATCTCCTGGTGACGGGAGACATTGCCATGGACTCGCTGGACGAAATGGACGCCCTACGCGGGCAATTTGAATTCACCGCCGAGCGGCTGCCGCT
>JAIRWW010000134.1 GCA_031268685.1 Azoarcus sp. | reverse complement strand
CTGGTCGGGCACGTGACCAAGGAAGGCGCGCTCGCCGGTCCGCGCGTCCTGGAACACATCGTCGATACCGTGCTCTACTTCGAGGGCGACACGCATTCCTCCTTCCGTCTCATCCGCGCGGTGAAAAACCGCTACGGCGCGGTCAACGAGATCGGCGTCTTCGCCATGACCGATCGCGGGCTAAAGGGCGTTTCCAACCCCTCGGCGATGTTCCTCTCGCAGCACGGCCAGAGCGTTCCGGGGTCGTGTGTGCTGGTTGCCCAGGAAGGAACGCGGCCCTTGCTGGTGGAAGTTCAGGCGCTGGTCGACGGGGCACACGGCAACCCGCGCCGCCTGACGGTCGGCCTCGACGCGCAGCGCCTCGCCATGCTGCTGGCGGTGCTGCATCGCCACGCGGGCATCCTCTGCTTCGACCAGGACGTTTTCGTGAACGCCGTCGGTGGGGTCAGAATCATCGAGCCGGCGGCCGACCTCGCGGTGCTGCTGGCTATCGTCTCTTCCCTGAAAAACAAGTCCTTGCCGGAAAAGCTCGTCGTCTTCGGTGAAGTCGGCCTGGCCGGCGAAATCCGCCCGGCGCCGCGCGGCCGCGAGCGATTGAAGGAAGCCGCCAAGCTCGGTTTTACGCGAGCGCTGATCCCGGAAGCCAACCGGCCCCGACAGCCGATCGCGGGCATGGAGATCATCGCCGTGCGCCGGGTCGAGGAGGCGTTCCAGAGGGTGCGCGAACTCGAATGATTCCGCCCGCCCATCAGGGTCGATTGGCCGGATTCCGCCGAAGCCAAACCCAGATGTGCTTTTTGCGGCATGGGTAAATTCGCATTAGATTAGTTCCAGTTGTTCGATCGTTTTTCGTGTGGTTGCGTTTTGTGCGATTTTCGACCAATCAACGGCATTGAGGATTCCAGTTTTTATAGGACGCTTCTCGTCCCAAAAAATCAGCGACGACAACAACTTCGTTGCTGATTCGGATTGTAAATATGCCAATGTCTCGATAGCTTCGGTCTCGGAATCGAAAGACAAGTAATAGACTGTATCGTCAAACATGACGGGCCGTCCGTTTATTGGCGGAATCAGCCGAAAATGGAGCATCTTATAAAAACCACATATAGCGATACGCCACGGACAGAAAGCGTAATCGCCTACACCAAACACTGAAAAACGCGGATTTTTTGCGAAAATGGTGCTGGAGCGCGCATCGAGCCGGTCGGCATGTGCCTGAAGATAGGCCCAAGTCAAGGGGGCGCGTCGCTGGATGATCTCCGTGGGTTCGCCTACATTTCTCTGTGTGACCAATACGAATTTATTGCGCCATTCCTTGCCATTGGCAACGTCCGAACCCTTGAGTAATGGATAAAGGTAGGCATCTTCAAGCCACGTTATTTCGCCAAAACCGTTTTCGTAACCCGCTGGTGTGCGAGTGAGTTCCATGACTTGCGACGCATCGTGCTTGACACCTGATCTCCACTTTTTGGGGCTGCTCCCGAGCAAGAAAGAGCAATGCTCGAATGCGTCCAAATCTGCTACGGTCATGCCCTGCCGATGGCCCACTCTTTTGCCGAATTTCGCACCGAGATCGGCGTAAACCGTGTAATCACCCTGCGGTTTCGCCGCTGGGTCGAGCCTCATAACCAGCAGACACGCATCCACGGCAACGCCAAAATGTTTTTTGGCGTCGATGCCGACGAGAAAGGCGTCATGAATTGCGTCTCGTCGCTGCTCGGCGTAAGCGAGCACCTTTCGCGCGACAGACGTTTTTACCAACATGGCCACGTCGGCATCGCGTCCTTGTAATTGTCGGAGAATATCCAGCAACATCCATTCGGAAATGTCAAAATTTGCTTTGCCGCTGATGGCATCGAAACCGCTATGCCCAAGGAAGTTGGATTTTTCGGGAAGATTGCTTCCACCGATGGCGCTTTGTCCTGAATTCGTCACCCAGGGAGGATTGCCAATGACCAAAAACCTGCCGGGTATCTGATCGAAAAGAGCTTTCCAGTCTGCCGTAAAAAAGTTGGCCTGTCGCAGTTGAATGCGATGGTAAATTGGGCACCCGTCGATGCGACGACGCACAGTTTCAAGATAATCCGGGTTAATCTCGAAACCGGCAATCTGGCGCGCTTCGGGAAAGCTTTCGGCGGCAGCGAGAAGAAACGCCCCCACGCCACAAGTAGGTTCGATAACCGCGTCAGGGCAAACCCCCACCGCTTGAAGGCGAACACAGACAGCGCGAGCAAGGTCATCTGGTGTTTGGAAATCGCCGTATTCGATGCGCTGTTTGCTTTCTGACGTCATCACGAATGAGGGCCTTTGTAAACGGAGCGAATACCGGTTTCTACTCCGGCTTTTTCGATGATGCGCCCATACTGCAATCGCCATTGCAAGGCGTTCGAGATGGTGAGAAAACCTTGCTTCGGTTTGTTTGTCATGATTTCTTCGGCAAGATTTCTGAGTCCAATGTCATCAACTGGCAGATTTCTGTCGGACAAGAAAGCCACCAGATCGTCGATATTGCCCTTATTCTTGATGATTTCACGCAAACCGCGCGTCATTTGAAAGTCGGCAGTGCGGCTTGCATCGACGAATACCGTATCCGTAATGCGCAAAATGGCTGTCTTGCTGGCATCATCGTCCGTTTTGTCGTAGACAAAAACGATCAAGCCATAACCAAGGCCATATACTTTCTGTCGAGCGGATTTGAAGGGGCACGAAGACTGCGGCTGCCGGATGCTCGTAACTTTCATGTCGACGCCAAGACTTGGAAAATCAATGCCATTCGCCGAATTGCCTTCGATGAAGGTGTATCGCTCTCGCAAGTGGAGCCGGAACTTATGCTCAAGGTGGGTGCCGACGGCTTTACCATCTGTGACACGGAATAGACTCGGCTCGGGGGACTGGCTCACAATATCCGAGAAAGCTTTGGCTTCGTTACACAACAGGTCAGTGGTGAGGGCGGTTTCCGGCAAGTTTGCTGCCTCCTTTGAATTGCGACGCTTTGTGCCGTGTGATTACGACTGGCGGATTACACTTCATTTACCCCTGCTTCGGAACAGAAGCGGAATGGTATCCACCAGAGGATTGAAAGCATCGGAGAATAATGAAATTTTTGAAACTTACATTCATTATCCGCAAGTCCCCACTGCCCCGCAGGCGGTACAAAAATCGCAACCGTCCTTGCGGATCATGGTGAAATTGCCACATTCATTGCACAGCCTGCCGGCGGTGGGCTTGGGCGCGGTCTTGCTGGCAGGGGCTTCCAGGATGCCCATCTGCTGTAGCGGGAAGCCGTTTTCGTCGAGGATGCCGAGCATCGCGTAGCGGTGGATGATCAGGCGGGCGATGTAGGCGACGGTCGACGCGTAGGTCTGCTGCCGGTGCGTGCCGGGAACGAAGGCCATGAAGTCGCCGAGCGGTTCGGGGTAGTCGAGCAGCTTCCGCAGCTTCATGCCGATCCACGCGGGATCAAGCACACGCATGTC
>JAIRWW010000114.1 GCA_031268685.1 Azoarcus sp. | reverse complement strand
ATCTCGCCTGTGTCGCCGCCGTGGATCGCGCCCGAGCGGGCCGCCGAGAGCGCCGCGACGTCCAGGACGGCCTTGGCTTGGTACATCAGGCCCAGTTCGGCGATGATGAAGATCAGCAGCACGAACATCGGTAGCGCGATCAGTAGCTCCACCATCGAAACGCCGCTTTCTCCACTTTCCCCAAGATGCACGCGGGCGTGTTTCATGCTCTGCCCCCCATGCCCGGAAGCAGCTTGCTTTCTCCGTCCAGTTCCGCCCATTTCAGCCACACGCCTTCGCGCAGGCCCAGTCGCTTCGCTTCGCCTACCGGCCATTCGAGCACGGCGTGCGCGCCTGGACACAGGCTCAGGCCCAGCCAAGGGCGCAGCGGGGATGAAATCTTCAGTATTTGGAATTTTTTCGACAGAAACACGGCTTCTATGGCTCCGCGCATGCACTGGGTGTGGATGCTGTTGCACGGCGCGATCAGCAGGCCCTGGCCCCGCGCCAGGGGCGGAGCAAACATCAAGCCCCGAAGGCGGGAGAAGAAGCGGTCGGCCACGGCAATTTCAGTATTCAGCGGACGGCCTTCAAGTTCCAGTTCGATTCGGGGAAGGTGGGCGAGGAAAGGCATTGCGGTTCCTTCAGAACGCGCCCGATCCGGCTATTTTCTGCCACAGGAAATAGCCCAGGAACGCAAAGGTGCAAGGGAAGATGAAGATGACCAGCGGCGCGATCATTTTGACGGGGGCTTCAAACGCTTTCTTTTCCGCGGCGAGGAAGCGCTCCGCGCGTCGTTGCGCGGCTTGTTCGCGCAGTACCGGGCCAAGCGAAGCGCCAACTTTTTCGGCTTGAATCATGGCCGCCGCCATGACGGTGACTTCTTTTATGTCTACGCGCGCCTGCATGCGCGTGAGCGCTTCCGCGCGCGGTACGCCCGCGGAGATGTCCCGGATTACTCGCGCGAATTCTTGTTTCAGCACGCCGTTCGGCGCTTTGGCTATGGTCAGACGGATCGCCCCGGTCAGGTTCTGCCCGGATTCCAGCCCCAGGGTCAGGAAGTCCAGCAGGGTCGGCAGTTCTTTGCCAACTTTGCGCAGGTAGGCTTTGCGAATGTCGCTCAGCCACATGTCCGGCATGAGGAAGCCCAGGGCTGCCGCCGATAGCAGTAAGAGCAGGTCGAAGCGTTTCAGCAGCCAGGCGACGAGTCCATAGGCCAGCATGGCGAGAAGCGCTGTGACGAGTTTGAGCGCGACGAATTGCCCGGTTTCGATCAGGTGCACGACGCCGCTTGTGATCAGCCGTTTTTCCACGCGATTCCGCAGCGCTTGCGGTACGAATATCGCGATGCGTTTGTCCGCCCAGCGCACGACCGGCCAGACGGTTTGTAAAAACGGCGGCAAGGGGTCTTTGTATTCCCGGTCTTCTTCGCTGAGTTCGTCCAGTTCCTGGCTTGTGAGCCAGAAGACGAGAAGGATTGCGCCCGCGATCAGGGCGAGTATGGTGCTGAGCATCATATGTCTATGTCCATGAGTTTTTTGATGACTTTGTGCCCCACGGCAATCCAGAAGCACACCGCGAGAAAGACTGCCCAGCCCGCCACGGTGTGGAACATCGGCCCCATGGCTACGGGGTCTAGCCGAAATAGCGCGTAGAGCAGGAAGAAGGGCAAGGCCGCCATGACTAAAGCTTGCATGCGGCCTTGCGCGGTGAGGGCGAGTATTTTCTTTTCCATGTTCTGCCGGTCGCGCACGGCCCGGGAGAGTTTCTCCAGCGATTCGGACAGGTTGCCGCCGCTCTCCCGCGCAATTTTGATGGCCGCCGCCACCATGACCATTTCTTCGGATTTCACCCGCGCGGCAAGGTGATCGAGAGCCAGGTCGAGGTCGATCCCAAGGCGCACTTCGCGCAGCATCATGTCCAGTTCCAGTTTGATCGGCGCGGGGCCGTCTCGGGCGACGGATTCGAGCGCTGTCATGAGGGATGCGCCCGCGCTCATTGCGCCCGCGGCCATCGCCAGCATGTCCGGCACTTGGCTGTCGATCAGGGCGACGCGCTTTTTGCGCAGGTGTTCGTAGAATTTGTTCGGGATGATGATGAGGCCGGCGAGGGTGAGAAAGCACATTAGCGGATGCGCAAAGACGAACCAGACGATCAGGGCGGCAAGCGCCGCGCCAATGGCGGTAAGGACTTTGCGGTTCGGCAGTAGTTGGATCAGCGCTTTGTGGCCGGGGCGCTTTTCTCCGTCCGTCGCGGGCGAAAATGCCAATAGTATTAGGCAGGCTATGCATCCGCCAATGCCCGCCACGGCGATTGCTATGAATGTGTTAGACATGTCCGGGCGCTCCAAAGATGTCGAGCGAGGGTGTTTCGATGCCCGCTTCGCGCAGTTCTTCCAGGAATTCCGGTACCGCGCCGGTGGCGGTGAAGCGGCCCTTCACTTTGCCTTCGGCTGTGTAGCCGTCACGATCAAAGATGAAGATGTCCTGCAACTGGATGCGCCCGCTCTCTACGCCGGTGACTTCGGTGATGGCGGTGATTTTGCGGCTGCCGCATTTGAAGCGCGTTTGTTGCACGATCAGTTGTATGGCCGAGGCGATCTGCTCGCGGATGGCCGTGATCGGTAGTTCCATGCCCGCCATCAGTACCATGGTTTCCAGACGGCTCAGCATGTCGCGCGAGCTGTTGGCGTGCGCGGTGGTGAGCGAGCCGTCGTGCCCTGTGTTCATGGCTTGTAGCATGTCCAGGGCTTCGCCGCCCCGGCATTCGCCTACGACGATGCGGTCGGGGCGCATGCGCAGGCAGTTTTTGACCAGTTCGCGGATGGGTATCGCGCCTTTGCCTTCGCTGTTGGCCGGGCGCGCTTCGAGCGATACGAGGTTGGGCTGGTGCAGCCGCAGTTCCGCCGCGTCTTCGACGGTGACGATGCGATCGGCGGCGGGGATGAAGTTCGACAGGATGTTCAGAAGCGTTGTCTTGCCCGAGCCGGTGCCGCCCGAGATGATGATGTTCTTTGCCTGGCGCACACAGAAGGAGAGGAATTCGAGCATGGCTTCGTCGAGCGTGCCGAATTTCAAGAGGTCTTCTCCGTAGAGGCGGCGCTTGGGAAATTTGCGGATGGTGATGCTCGGGCCTTTCAGGGCCAGCGGCGGGATGACGGCGTTTACGCGCGAGCCGTCTTTGAGGCGGGCGTCGACGAGTGGGGAGCTTTCGTCGATCTTGCGTCCGATTGGGGCGACGATGCGCTCGATGGCGGAGATGACCGCGCGGTCGTCGGTGAAGGAGATTGGGCTTTTGACGATTTTTCCGGCGCGTTCGATGAAGATCTGGTCGAAGGCGTTGACCATGATTTCGGTGACGCTATCGTCGTCGAGTAGCGGTTCCAGCGGCCCAAGGCCGATGGCTTCATGCAGTACTTGTTCGCCGAGCAGCGCTTTATCGATGTTCTTCGGCAGCGTGAGGCTGCCCAGCACGACGGCGATCATTTTGCGGACGTTCGATTCTAGTTCGGCATCCGTCATGGCGGTGATGTCCATCCGGCGGATGTCCATCAGCCGGATGAGTTCGGCGTGCACTTGCTTGCGCCATTCGCGGTAGAAGTCGGGCGCTTGCGGCGGTTCATCGTCCGGGCGCTCAGGGGCTTT
>JAIRWW010000059.1 GCA_031268685.1 Azoarcus sp. | reverse complement strand
GCGGCAAGCACCGGCAAACCCGTGGCCGACCACACCGAATAGCGCCCGCCGATCCATTCGGGCAGCGTAAATACTCGATCAGGACGAACACCGAAAGCGGCGGCGGCCTGGGCGGCGTTACTCACCGCGGCAAAATGCGCCCCGGTATCGGCATTGCCGCCAAGCTTTTCGTGCAACCATTGCCGGGCGGCTTCAGCATTGGCCAGCGTTTCAGCCGTACTGAAACTCTTGGATGAAATAAGAAAAAGCGTACTTGCGGCTTCCGCGCGGGCAAGCGCCGCATCCAGATCGCGCGGGTCGATATTGGCGACAAAATCGACAGCAAGGCCGCAGTCATCCGCCTGTAGACCGGCCAGCGCCTCGACCGCCAGACGGGGGCCGAGGTCGGAGCCGCCGATGCCGATGTTTATCAAGCGGCGGATAGGCTTGCCGCTGCTGCCGGTGAGCTTGCCCTCCCGCAGGGCGAAAGCGAATGCGCGCATGGCGCTGGTCTTGCCCGTTCCGCGCCCGTCCGGAGGCGGGCAGCCGCCGCGCATGGCCATATGAGCGGCGGCGCGGCCTTCGGTAAAATTGACCGCCTCCCCGGCGAACAGGCTGCGGATGCCTTCACCCAACCGTGCTTCGCGCGCAAGCTGGATAAGATCGGCGAGCGCGGCATCGTCGAAATGCTGCTTGGAAAAATCGGCGACGAGCGCGGCTTGGCGAGGATCGGCGGGACTGCTGAAACTCAAGGAAAAGCGTTCGGCGCGGGATGGATCATCGGCGAAAAAGCCGCGCAGAGGGTATCCACCGAGCCGCCGCGCATGGCCGGAGAGCGCTGCCCATATCGGCAGGCGTTGCGGCGCAGTAAAAGCTTTAGTCAGCATCGGGACGAATATAAAGATGTAAGGCTTCGTATTGTTTGCCGCCGCCGCGGCGGAAATTCCAGGCGGGTTTCCAGCCGTCGATTTCGCCGGGATCCGCGTTCTTGCGGTCGGCATAGACTAGCAGAAGGCGGCAGGGCGTATTACCGTCGACGACAGGCTCGGGGCGCAAGCCGACATAATAATCAAGCATCCCCCGGATCGAAAAAGGCAGCCTGTCGCTGGCTACGCATTCGCCGGAATAAGGAAGCAGCGCCTTCTCAAGCGCCTGCGCCATGGGCCTGTAGCTGCGGCTATGGTCGAACCACGGCATCAACAGCGTTACGGCCAGACACAACAACATCGTTATTCCCATAGCCCAACTGGCCGCCCCGCGCCCCGGCGTGCGCGGCAAACCCCGGGCCAGGACAAGCCAGAGCAGGCAGATGCCGATACCAGCCAGCGTCTTGGGAAGCGCATTTGTCAGAACGAAAGCTGGCGCGATGCGGGCGATGTGGCGGGCCAGCCCGGGAGGCCAGGTAAAAACCTGCGCCGTCCAGGCAATCCACACCAGAACAGCGAACACGCCGAAAGTCATCGCCGAAAACCAGTAAAAAGCATTCGCCGCGCCGCGCCGCAAAGTCGGCAGGCCGCCCGTCGCCAACAGCGCCAGCGCGGGCAGGAGCGACAACATGGCTGGCGGGGAATAGTCGGCGGAAATGCCCAGCAAAAGCAATGTGATTGCCATCGAGAGCAACGGCAGCATCCAGCGCAACTGAAAAAGGCGGCGGCGCTCGCGCCACAGCGCCCATGATGCGAGCGGCCACAAGGGCCACAAGAACCAGCCCAAAAGCCCGGCGAAGCGGGCGAGTTCGCCCGAATCCAGGTCGTGTCCGGCCACATGCAGCCATTGCTCGTGCCGCCAGAGCGCAAAAATCTCCGGCGATTCCAAATGCAGGATGAGCGGCCACAGCCCGCCCAGGCATGCGGCCAGAGCCAGCCCGGCGAGCAAACCCCCGCTGGCGCGTGGATTGTGGCACTCGGGGCTGAGCATCACCGCCAGCACGAAAAGCGGCATAGTAAATAGCAGACCGGGCAAACCGGCGGCAAGAATAGCCAGGGCGCAACCCAGGCCCGCTTGCAGGCTGCCCATCAAAGGCCGTTCGGGAATGCGCGCGACGCCCGCCAGAACGAGGGCGATCATCGCCATCAGCGCGATGAGCGGCTGAGTTTCATGGGCATGGAGCACGAGACCGAGACTGCCCAGGACGAGCAATGCCGCGCGGGTGCGTGTCGGGCGGCCATGCAAGCGTTCGGCGGCGCGGGCGACCCAATAGACAGTCAGAGCGGTAAAAACAGCGCTTGCCAGCCGCGCGCCGTCATGGGCATCGAGCAAGCCGCCGGTCAAAAGCGCGAGCAGCGCCGCACACCAATAATAAAGAGGCGGGTAATCGGGAAAAGGCAAGCCGCCGATCAGTGGAAAAAGCAGCCCCTCGCCCTGGAGCATCGAATACACCGGCCCAAAATAACGAATATCGTCGCCGCGCCAGGGATCATGCCCGGTCAGGCCGGTCAACAAATAAAACCCGGCGAGCAAGGCCAGGCCGACAGTGCCATACAGGCGGCGGCGGAAAAGGGAGGGTGGGGCTTGTGGCTCGCGGATCATCGTGGGGCGGGTTCGATGGCTGTCTGCGGTTTGCGGGCGGGAAAGGCCCGGTATTGTAACGTCTGTGGATGCGGACTGCCCGATTGCATGAGCATGGTGGATATTCGTCGCTTTTCCGCGTCATAGCGGTAAAGCGTCTTTTTACTGAATACCGTTCGGGATGAGCGAGAGATACCGTTCGCCCTGAGATTCTATGGTTCAGGTCAAGACTTGTAGGGGCGGGTTTCAAACCCGCCCCTACGAAAACCCCCGCCCGTCTGCATCTCCCGTTCGCCCTGAGCTTGTCGAAGGGTATTCTCCGCAGAATCAAAGGCTTCGACAGGCTCAGCCCGAACGGGGGGAATCAGCTCAGCCCGAACGGGCGGAATCAGCCCCAATCGAATCAGCCCCAATCCATTCAATACCGCAAGCCTAGCCCTCATCGCTTTCCGCCGTATTCCCGGCCCATCCCCGGCGGCGGCGCAACAAAAAGCGCCCAGGGTCCATCGCCTCGGCCAGTTCCCGCTCTATCGGCAGCGGCTCGCCCGCGATGCGGGATGCCAGCGTCTCGCCAACCAGCATCGCCCACGCCAGACCCCGCGCCCCGAAGCCGGAAATCGCATACAGCCCCTCGTGCCGGGGCAGGCTGGCCAACGAAGCGGGCGGCGCTGCGGATGCGACGGCGGGGATAGCGCCCGCCATTGGCAAGCGGTCGGGCGAAACCGGGCGGAAGCCCACCCGCGCGCCGAGCGCGGCGGCATCCAGCCCCGCGGTGTAGCCGGGGAGAATCGTCTCCAACTTAGCTAAATTCGCCTGCTGGTCGGATAAGCGCGGGCAGGAGTCGCTATCGCCGACATCGAAGCTCGCCCCCGCGCAACGCAGCCCTTCGACCTCGGGCGTAACGTAGCCGCCGCAGCAAACCACGGCCCGCGGCGCGCTCCCTGCCGCCGCGGGCAGAACGCTGACCTGCCCGCGCGCGGCAATAAGCGGCACAGGCGCGGCCTGCGCGAAACCCGCAAGACCAGTTCCTGCGGCGAGAATCATCACCGGCGCAGCGGCTATCGCGCCGCCTTCGCTGTCCAGCGCATGCCAGCGCCCGCCCCGGAACGCGATAGCGCTCACGCGGCGCAGCCAATGCGCGCGGATGCGCTGCGGATGCGCCGCAAGATTAGCCTCGCACAAACTGGGCGGCTGCACCCAGCCGCAACCGGAGAAATACCAGCCGCCAAAAGAAACCGGCCAATTAGCGATTTCGCTCGCCTTGGCCGCATCCACATAGCGCAGCAACTCATCGGGCAGCGCAAGGCGCGCAACCGCCGCCTGCATCCTCTCCGCCTGTGCAGCATCGTGCGCCAGATGAAGCACGCCGCAGGCCGCCGCCCGGAGCGGGCCGCCCGCCGCCAGCGCCTTCTCGATATACCGCCAGCCGTACAGCGCGCCCGCGCGGGTCAAGCGGCTCATACGATTATCATCGTAACTAGGCTGCGGGCGCAGCACACCCGCGTGATTGCCCGAAGCGCCCCGGCCCGGCCCCGCTTCCGCGTCGATCACATCAATCTCCCAGCCGCGCGCCGCCAGCCGCTCGGCCACCGCCGTGCCCGCCGCGCCAGCCCCGATCACCACAGCTCGGCGTTCGGCGGGCGGCGCGGGCAACATATTCCTGCGCTGCGGATGCGGAAAAAGATAACCGCGCAACATCTCGCGCTTTCCCCCGAAGCCGGGCGCTTTCTCGGTCACAAAACTAGCGCGGCGCAGCCCCTCGCGCACCTCGCCCGCCACCGACCACGTAGCCAGCGTCGCATCCGGCGCGGCCCGCCGCGAGAGCAAATGAAAAACCTTCGCCGACCACATTTCCGGATTCTTCGCGGGCGAAAAACCATCGAAAAAAATCGCATCGACACATGCATCGAGCTGTGCCAGACCCTCGCGGACATCGCCGAAATAAAGCGTCAGGCACACCCGCCCGCCATCGAGATGCAGCCGATGCATACCGCCCGCGAGCGGCGGCCAGTTCGCGCGCAATTCAGCCGCAAGCGGAGCCAGCTCCGGCCAGGCCGCATGCAACCGGGCGAGCGCCTCGCGCTGGAAAGGGTGCAACTCGAAAGAAATGAAATGCAAAATGCGGGGCCGCGCCGGATCTTCCCGCCATGCCGCCCAACTTGCCAAAAAGTTCAGCCCGAAACCGAAACCGGTTTCAGCAATAACAAAGCGCTCGCGCCCGCGCCAGCGCTCCGGCAAACCGTTGCCCGCAAGAAAAACATGCCGCGCCTGCCCAAGCCCCCCCTCGGCGGCATGATAAACATCGCCGTAGGTTTCGGAAAATGGCGTACCGTCGGCGGCGAACTGGAGCGGGGCGGCTTGGATTGGCATGATCGGCGGAAAACAGAAAAAAAGATCGCGCAAGCTTACATCGGCTGCCGGGCGCGTTGTTTAGCGATTTCTTTTGCCCGCAAAGCAAATCCGCATGAATGCCCGCCTCCGGCGCAGGGCATGACTTGCGGGAGCTGTCATGACGATGTAACAATGGCGAACAGCTGGATTCAATGGCATCCACCGGACGGAAAGGAGCTTGCAATGAACAGGAATACTGTTTTTACGCGCGTAATAAAGCCGTTTTTCCAAAACAAGGGGCCTCTTTATAAGGCGCTTGTTGCTACTGCATTGCTGCTTGGCCTGCTTTATACCGGGATCAGAATTTATGCCTATTTTTTCAGCGAAGACCCCCCGTCCGCCAGCGAATTCCCCCCGCCCGCCAGCGGAGCCATAAACCCGCCAAACCCGTCTATCGATGGCGACTGCAATAACAGCCCAGGCAGCATCTGCCAAAAAGGAAACGGAAATAGCATCAATATAAACCAGGGGCCACAGCCATCCCTGCCCAATCTTGAGTATTTGTCCGATGAGAATGCCGGGATGGCGAAAAGCTATTACGAACAACGCAATTACCCCAAGGCGCTTGAATATTATACGAAAGCATTCGAGGGGCAGGGGCAGGCATTGGAGGCAGCCTTTTCAAAAGGAGAAACGGGAGAAGTTCAAAAAAGGGGCCGGGCAGACAT
>JAIRWW010000058.1 GCA_031268685.1 Azoarcus sp. | reverse complement strand
CACATCGAGGACGGGCTGTCGCCCGTCGGGGCCGCCCTCGTCGGCGCGCGCGAGATCGTCTGGCCGGTGATCGGCATGACCGTCACGCTGGCGGCGGTGTATGCGCCGATCGGCCTGATGGGCGGACTGACCGGGGCCTTGTTCAGGGAATTCGCCTTCACGCTGGCTTGCGCGGTGATCGTTTCGGGCGTGGTCGCGCTGACGCTCTCGCCGATGATGAGCAGCTTCCTGCTGGACACGCGACTCTCCGAAGGCCGCCTCGTGCAGCGCATCGAGCGCGCCCTGCGCGGCCTGGCCGAACGCTACGGCCGGCTGCTCGACCAGACGCTGCACGCGCGCTCGGCCGTGCTGCTGGTGTGCGTCTCGGTGCTGGCGGGCATCGTGGCGATGTTCCTGGACGTGCGGCGCGAACTCGCGCCCGGCGAAGACCAGGGCTACGTATTCACGCAGACCAAGGCGCCGCAGTACGCCAACGTCGACTACACCGAACGGACGTCGCGCGACGTCGAAGCGATATACCGGCAGTTGCCGGACTATGACGGCAGCTTTCTGATCAACGGCACCGGCGGCCAGAACATCGGTTTCGGCGGCGTCATCCTCAAGGATTGGCGCGAGCGCCGGATGACGGCCAGCCAGGTCGAAAGCCTGCTCAACGGCCGCGCCGCCCACATCACGGGCGCGTCGATCACGGCGTTCCAGGAAGCCGCCCTGCCGGCGGGCAGCGGCGGCCTGCCGGTACAGATGGTGCTGCGTGCCCCGCAGGACTTCGCGGAACTCTATCAAGTCCTGGAAGGCATCAAGAGCGCCGCCTGGGACAGCGGTCTGTTCGCCTACGTCGACAGCGACCTGGCCTTCGACAGCCCGCAGGCGCGCCTGTCGATCAATGCCGCCAAGGCCGGCGAGATGGGCGTGCGGATGCGCGACGTGGCCGACACTCTGGCGATCCTGGTCGGCGAAAACACTCTCAACCGCTTCAACTGGTTCGACCGCGCCTACGATGTCATCGCCCAGGTGCCCAGAGACAGGCGCCGCGCGCCGGAAGACCTGTCCGGCTACTACGTGCGGACGCAGTCCGGCAAGCTGGTGCCGTTATCCACCGTGGTCGACGTGCGGGTGCGGCCCGAGGCCAACCGTCTGCCGCAGTTCAACCAGATGAACGCGGTGACGCTCTCGGCGGTGCTGATGCCGGGCGTCACGATGGGTCAGGCGGTGGATTTTCTCCGAAACCAGCCGCTGCCGCCCGCCGCGCAGATCGACTGGCTGTCCGACAGCCGCCAGTTCGTCAAGGAAAGCAACCGCCTGCTGGTCTCGTTCATCTTCGCGCTGATCGTCATCTACCTGGTGCTGGCCGCGCAGTTCGAGAGCCTGCGCGATCCGCTGGTGATTCTGGTGACAGTGCCGCTGGCGGTATGCGGCGCGATGGTGCCGATCTGGCTGGGCTACGCCACGATGAACATCTACACCCAGATCGGACTGGTCACGCTGATCGGGCTGATCTCCAAGCACGGCATCCTGATGGTGTCGTTCGCCAACGACATCCAGAAGCACGAAGGACTCGGGCCGCTGGAGGCCATGCGCAAGGCGGCGACGATCCGTATGCGTCCGGTGTTGATGACCACGGCGGCGATGGTCGTCGGCCTGGTGCCGCTCCTGTTCGCCAGCGGCGCCGGCGCGGCCAGCCGCTACGCCATCGGCATCGTCGTCGTCGCCGGCATGATCATCGGCACGCTATTCACCCTGTTCGTGCTGCCGACCCTCTACACCCTGCTCGCGCGAGACCATCGCATCGCTTCGTCAAGAGAGCAGGAACTGGTGCGGGAACAGGCGTGCCTGAACCGTGCATGAGGCCATCACATCGATCGGAATCCGTGGGAAAATGGGTCGCCTTCCCCCTTCTTAAAGCCGACTCGGTCAAGCCCGACAGGCTCCTGGAGCCGATATGTCGATCATCCTTCGCGCCATAGAAGCCGACATCACTACTCTGGCGGTCGATGCCATCGTCAATGCCGCCAACAATTCGCTGCTCGGCGGCGGTGGGGTCGATGGTGCCATCCATCGGGCGGCAGGGCCGCAGCTATTGGACGAATGCCGGCATCTCAACGGATGCGCCACCGGCGACGCCAAGCTGACCGACGCCTACCGGTTGCCCGCCCGATTCGTCGTCCATACCGTCGGCCCGATCTGGCGCGGCGGGCAAAATGGAGAAGCCGACCTGCTCGCCTCCTGCTACCGCCGCTCGCTCGAAGTCGCATCCCGGCACGCGGTCAAGTCGATTGCCTTCCCCAGCATCAGCACGGGCGTCTATGGTTTCCCCATCGAACTCGCGGCGCCCATCGCCGTTGCCACGTTGCGCGATGCGGCGCCGCAGTGGCCGGCGCTCGATGAAATCATTTTCTGTTGCTTTTCATCTTCGGATCGGGTCGTTTACCAGAAAATCCTGGACGACGGCACTTCCTGAAGGGCGACAGTGGCCACCCCCGCCACAGCCAAGCGTCGCAAGCCAAAGCCTTCCTCTTGAGGAAGGTGGCTCGTCGAAGGCGAGTCGGAAGGAGTCACAGCCGTGACAGAGGCAGCGGGCGTCATTTTTCGTCCGCTCTCCGCACCGACTCCCTCCGTCACGCGGCTTTTGCCGCGCGACACCTCCCTCGATGAGGGAGGCAAAATCGAGCGCGCACAGGTTGGGGGGAGCGCAACAAACCCCAACCGATTTGCGCTATTCGCGCCAGCCAGACATGCCTTTGGAATCGCCAGAGATGCCCCCGAAATCGCCAGACTCAAGTCCGCAACCGCAGGACTACAATATGGAAATATCGAACTGTAATCCGGGAATTCCGGATGATGGGTTGGGGCGCTGCCCCAAACCCCGCCGGGGGGAATGATTCCCCCCGGCCCCCTCAATGTGCCCGCATAGGTTGGGGTTCGCTGCGCTCACCCCAACAGTTCATGGCGCCCGTCGCCACCCCGGATGATGAAAAACTTTACGCTAACTACGGAGAAACGCCATTCCTGGGAGGAGTTCTTTCACGCTAACCTATGCGGGCTTTGAGTGGCGGTTGGCGGCAACGAAGTTGGCAGTTGGCAGTCGAAGTTGGCACTTTCGTTGGATAAAGTTGGCACTTCCGTGAGGGAAACGCGGTCAGGAAAGGGGTTGTGACAGATGGCATGGATCATGCTATAGTTTCGGTGTGATCTGCCCGTATCCCTCCTCTGCATCAATTTTCCATTTGGAATAAAAAGCTTCTCCCATTTGGAATATCGCGGGGGGGGGGTAGCGTCATAAGTGCTTTTTCCATCCATTTGAGGAGAATCATCATGACAGGAGTAGGCAGCGTCAACAGCACCAGCAACATCGACATCAGTGACATCGGCAGCGGCAGCGTGCAACTCTTGTTCGCCAAGCTGCAGCTCACGCTG
>JAIRWW010000048.1 GCA_031268685.1 Azoarcus sp. | reverse complement strand
GTAATGGACTTGAATTTATAATAGCTACACCATACTTTCCCTTCGGTGGCATCGGACACTCCAAGTAGAAACGTGTGGGCGGCAATTCTCTCTTCTGAATCTTTACTATTGTAAGAAGCCAAAAACCCACTCAAGGGAAGATTGGGAATAAAAACCCCCATACTCGCATTCTTCCCGTTGTTCTTTCCCCTTTCCAGGATACTTTTTGAAACAGCTTCGTTCCTGGTATTTTGCACCGGATTATTTTGTGCAAACGATACTGGCAGCGCCAGCAGCATGGATGACGCCAGAGCACAACGGCACAAGGCTCTTGGCGTGTTATTCGGCCCGGCAGATCGTTTCATTCCTTCCTCCGCAAAAGCATCGGCATCAGCATCGGCATTCGCCGCTCAGCGTCTTTTCCGCATCCACCCCGCGGCAAGCGCGGGATGGATGGGACGTCAGGATACTTCAGACTTCCAGCACCAGCCGCGCGGGGTCTTCCAGCGCTTCTTTCATCGCCACTAGTCCGAGCACGGCTTCGCGCCCGTCGATGATGCGGTGATCGTAGGACAACGCCAGATAGTTCATCGGGCGGATGACGACCTGCCCGTTTTCCGCCACCGGACGATCCTTGGTGGCGTGGATGCCGAGGATGGCCGATTGCGGCGGGTTGATGATCGGTGTGGACATCATCGAGCCGAATACGCCGCCATTGGAGATTGAGAAGGTGCCGCCGGTGAGGTCTTCGATGGAGAGTTTGCCGTCTTTGGCCTTGAGGCCGAATTCGGCGATTTTCAGTTCTATTTCGGCCACGGAGAGCAATTCGGCGTTGCGCAGGATGGGCACCACTAGACCGCGCGGGCTGCCCACGGCGATGCCGATGTCGATGTAGCCGTGGTAGATGATGTCGCTGCCTTCGATCGAGGCATTGATGATCGGGTAGCGCTTGAGCGCCGCCACGGCGGCCTTGACGAAGAAGCCCATGAAGCCGAGGCGCACGCCATGCGCTTTCTCGAACTTTTCGCCGTACTGCTTGCGCAGCGCCATCACCGGAGCCATGTTCACTTCGTTGAAGGTGGTGAGAATGGCGTTCTCGTTCTTGGATTGGATCAGGCGTTCGGCGATGCGAGCGCGCAGGCGGGTCATCGGTACTCGTTCTTCCGGACGGTCGCCGATGATTGTCACTGCCGGCGCGGCGGTGGCGGCGACGGACGGTTTCGCTGCTGGAGCCGCTTTCGCGGCGACGGCGTCTTCTTTGGTGATCCGCCCGCCGCGGCCCGTGCCGCTCACCGCGGAGGCGGGGACGCCTTTTTCTTCCAGAATCTTGCGCGCCGCAGGGCTGGGTTCGCCTGCCGCGCCGACGGCGGCAGACGTCCCGTCTTCTCCGGCGGGCGCGGCTTCAGCGCTCGCGGCGGCCACGGCCTCGGTGTCGATGCGGGCGATCAGGTCGCCCGAGGCAACGGTTTCGCCGTCTCCCTTGACGATCTCGACCAGCACGCCATCAGCGGGGGCCGGGGTTTCGAGTACGACTTTGTCGGTTTCGATGTCGATCAGGTTTTCGTCCCGAACCACCGCTTCGCCAGCTCTCTTGTGCCAGGCCACGAGCGTGGCTTCGGACACGGATTCGGATAGCTGCGGCACTTTGACTTCGATCAGCATGTTTGTCTCCTCACTTTCTTTGTTTATGGGTTATTGGGCGATTGCGGCGTGGTGTCCTGGATGGGACCGAAGGCATGTTCGACCACGTCTTTTTGTTGTTGCACGTGCCGTGCGTGATAGCCGACGGCGGGCGAGGCCGAGGCCGGACGGCTGACCAGCAGCAGTTGGCGGCGGGCATCTCCGCCGGGCGACCGCCCAGGCGCTCCGGCAAGGACATTGTTCAGATGCTGGCGCGAGGCCAGCCAGTACCAGGCGCCCTGGTTGCGCGGCTCTTCCTGGCACCACACGATTTCGCTGGCATTGGGGAATTGCTCTATCGCGTCGGCGAAGGCCTGGGTCGGGAAGGGATAAAGCTGCTCGATCCGCACCAGCGCGGCATCGGTGAGTTTTTGTTCGCGGCGATAGGCGAGCAGTTCGTAATAGAGCTTGCCCTGGCACAGGACGACGCGCTTGACCTTCTTGCTGTCGAGCGCCTCGGTTTCCGGAATCACGGTCTGGAATCTGCCGCTGGCGAGTTCTTCGATTGAGGAGGTCGCTTCTTTATGGCGCAGCAGCGATTTCGGCGAGATGATCACGAGCGGCTTGCGCATCTTGCGCATCATCTGGCGGCGCAGCAGGTGGAAGACCTGCGCGGGCGTGCTCGGCACGCAAATCTGCCAGTTGTTTTCCGCCGCCATGTTCATGAAGCGTTCCAGCCGGGCGGAGGTGTGTTCCGGCCCCTGTCCTTCGTAGCCGTGCGGCAGCAGCAGGGTCAGCCCGTTGAGCCGCCCCCATTTGGCTTCGCCCGAGGAGATGAACTGGTCGATCACAACTTGCGCGCCGTTGAGGAAGTCGCCGAACTGGGCTTCCCAGACCACTAGTTCGTTCGGTTCAGTGGTGGCGTAGCCGTATTCGAAGGCGAGCACGCCTTCTTCGGAAAGCACTGAGTCGAAGCACTGGAAGCGGGCCTGGCCTTCCTGGATGTGGGCGAGCGGCGCGTAGACGCCTTCGTCCCAATTTTGCCGGTTCTGGTCGTGCAGTACCGCATGGCGGTGGAAGAAGGTGCCGCGCCCGACATCTTCGCCCGAGATGCGCACGCCGAAGCCTTGGGCGAGCAGGCTGGCGTAGGCGAGATTTTCTCCCATGCCCCAGTCGAGCGGCAGTTCGCCGCGGCCCATCGCGGCGCGGTCGTCGATGATTTTTTTTACCCGCGAGTGCAGCACGAAACCTTCCGGGATGCTGGTGAGGGCTTCGGCAAGGCGGCGGACTTCTTGTACCGGAATCGCGGTGTCGGCTTCGTCGGTGTAGGACTGTTTGTGGAAGGGCGACCATTCCGCCGAAAACTGGCGGTTATGGCCGGAGAGCACCGGGTTGTAGAGCAGTTCGCCCTGGTCGAGATGCTCGCGGTATTCGGCGATCATCTTTTCGGGTTCGTCGGCCGCGAGCGTGCCTTCGGCCACGAGGCGGTCGGCGTAGAGTTTGCGGGTGCCCGGATGCTTCTGGATGATGTGGTACATCAGCGGCTGCGTGACCATCGGCTCGTCCTGCTCATTGTGGCCGAGCTTGCGGAAACAGAAGATGTCGATTGCTACGTCCTTCTTGAATTCCTGGCGGAATTCGACCGCCAGCCGGGTCACGAAGGCCACGGCTTCCGGGTCGTCGCCATTGACGTGGAAAATCGGCGCTTCGACCAGTTTGAAAATGTCCGTGCAGTAGAGCGAGGAGCGCAGGTCGCGCGGGTCGGATGTGGTGAAGCCGATCTGGTTGTTGATGACCAGATGCACGGTGCCGCCCGTGCCGTAGCCGCGGGTCTGGGAGAAATTGAGCATTTCCTGGTTGACGCCTTGCCCGGCCACTGCCGCGTCGCCATGGATCAATACCGGCAGCACTTGCGCTTTGTCCGTGTCGCCGCGGCGGGTCTGGCGCGCATAGACCGAGCCTTGCACCACAGGATTGATGATCTCCAGGTGCGACGGGTTGAAGGCCAGCACTAGGTGCATGGGACCGCCCGGCGTCATGACGTCGCTGGAGAAACCCATGTGGTATTTGACGTCGCCGGCGCTGAGGTCGACCGTGGTCTTGCCTTCGAATTCGGAAAACAGCATCGAGGGCGATTTGCCCAGGATGTTGACCAGGAGGTTGAGGCGGCCTCGGTGCGCCATGCCGATTACGGATTCGGCCACGCCCAGGCTGCCCGCGACCCGCAGGATTTCGTCCATGGCCACGATGGCCGATTCTCCGCCTTCGAGCGAGAAACGTTTTTGTCCGACGTAGCGGGTATGCAGATAGCGTTCAAGCGTTTCGGCGGCGGTCACACGTTCGAGGATGCGGCGCTTGACGTCGGGCGGAAAGTCCGGCGTGGCCCGGACGCCTTCGAGGCGGTGCTGAATCCAGCGCCGCTGGTCGACGTCGGTAATGTGAAGGTATTCGGCACCAATCGAGCCGCAGTAGGTCTGGCGCAGGGCTTCGAGAATCTCGCGCAGGGTGGCGCGGTCTCCCGGAAAGGCTTTGAAGGAGCCGACGTTGAAGGTCTTGGACAGGTCGGCTTCGGTAAAGCCGTAATGCGAGGGATCGAGTTCGGGAATGTGCGCCCGCTCGCCGCGTTTGAGCGGATCGAGGCTGGCGCGGCGATTGCCGAGATAGCGATGGGCGGTAATCAGTTGCAGTACGTCCGCCTGGAGCTTGTCGTCGCCTTCGGCGTTGGTGGTGCGCACCGGGCCGCGCTTGGCCATTTGCTCGAAGGCGGCGATGATCGGACGGTGCGAGACGTCGCGCACCGCCGCGCCCGCCTGTGTCTGGAGCCGGTCGAAGTGCATGCGCCAGCTCTCGTCGACCGATGCGGGATCGGACAGGTAGTTCTCGTAAAGTTCTTCGATGAACGGCGCGTTCGATCCGTACAGATAAGATGTGCCCTGAAGTTCTTTTTCTTTCATGTCGTAATCATCCATCATGTTCGTGGAATGGCATACCGTTCAAGGGCCTTGTACCCTTCATGCTCGTAAAAGGAAAATGCCATAAGAAAAAATGGGACGGCCGCGCAATGCGGCCATCCCTGGCGGCCGGGCAAAGCCCGCGCCGCCGCCCTTTCCTCTTTGTGCCAGTCGTCAACGCGCTCCGATATCCGGAACGCTTCGCCGCGCCGCGCCTGTGTACAACTGGCGCGGACGACCGATCTTGTATTCCGAATCGGTGATCATTTCTTCCCATTGCGCCAGCCACCCCGCCGTGCGCGCCAGGGCGAAGATGCAAGTGAACATGGATGTGGGAATGCCGATAGCCTTCTGGACGATGCCGGAATAGAAGTCCACGTTCGGGTAGAGCTTCTTTTCGATGAAATAATCGTCTTCAAGGGCGATCTTTTCGAGCGCCTTTGCAAGCTTGAAGAGCCGGTCGTTTTCCAGCCCCAGTTCGGCGAGCACGTTGGCGCACACCTTGCCCATCAGCTTGGCGCGCGGATCGAAATTCTTGTAGACGCGGTGCCCGAACCCCATCAGCTTGAAGCTGTCGCTCTTGTCTTTGGCGCGCTTGATGTATTCGCCAACGCGGGAAACATCGCCGATTTCTTCCAGCATCTTGAGGCAGGCTTCGTTCGCGCCGCCGTGCGCCGGTCCCCACAGGCACGAAATGCCAGCCGCAACGCATGCGAAGGGGTTGGCGCCGCTCGACCCGGCCAGCCGCACCGTGGAGGTGGAGGCGTTTTGCTCGTGATCGGCATGCAGGGTGAAAATAACGTCCAGCGCGTGCGACAGCACCGGGTTGGGTTTGTATTCTTCGCATGGCACGCCGAACATCTGGTACATGAAATTCGCCGCGTAACCGAGATCGTTGCGCGGATACATGAACGGCAGCCCGGTGGTGTAGCGGTAGGCCAGCGCAATGATGGTCGGTAGTTTGGCGATGATGCGGTTGAAGCAAACGTCGCGGTGCTCGACGTTGGAATAATCCATCCCCTGATGGTAGAAAGCCGACAGCGCCCCGGCCACGCCGATGATGACCGCCATCGGATGCGCGTCGCGCCGGAAGCCATTGTAGAAACGGGTCAATTGGTCATGCACCAGGGTGTGATGCCGGATGGTGTCCTCAAACTCCGTTTTTTCGGCTGCGCTCGGCAGCTCGCCGTTGCGCAGCAGATAGGCGACTTCCAGGAAATTGCATTTCTCGGCCAGTTGCTCGATGGGATAGCCGCGATAGAGCAGCTCGCCCTTGTCGCCATCGATGAAAGTGATGGCGGACTGGCAACTCGCGGTCGACAGAAAACCGGAATCGTAGGTGAAGCTTCCTGTTTTAGCGCCCAAGGTACGAATGTCGATGACATCGTTACCATAGGTGCCGGTCAGAATCGGAAAATCGACGGTCTTGCCATCGACGGTCAGGCTTGCGGTGCGGTGCACTGTATTCATGTGGTCTCCTTCCTTGTACCCAGTATGGAGTTTGGATTCAAAACTCCAGTCTTACGTAGCCGTCGCGGCTGTGCCGCCGCCTTTCAGCATTGGCGCAGCCGTGCGACTATCTCTTGCCAGCGGCCGGTTTCGCATGCCTTGCCGCCATTGATCATCGCCCACAAATCGTAGTCGTCGCAGCGCAGTAAGTCTTCAAAATCGGCCACTTGTTCGTCGTCCAGATGTTCAAACCCTGTTTCCAGAAAACGCGCCAGCACCAGGTCGAGTTCAAGCAACGACCTGCGGCATCGCCAGCGCGCCCTTCCCCGGTTAGCCTCCATTGACTCAAACTGCCCGGCGAACCATCAGATCCTTGATCTTGCCGATGGCCCGGGTCGGATTCAGGCTCTTCGGGCAGACATCGACACAGCTCATGATCGTGTGGCAGCGGAACAGCCGGTAGGGATCTTCGAGATTGTCCAGCCGCTCGTTGGTCGCCTGGTCGCGCGTATCGGCAATGAAGCGATAGGCGTTCAACAGGCCCGAGGGGCCGACGAATTTGTCTGGATTCCACCAGAACGACGGACAGGCCGTCGAACAGCACGCGCACAGGATGCACTCGTAGAGTCCGTTGAGTTCTTCGCGCTCTTCCGGGCTTTGCAAGCGCTCGCGCTCAGGCGGCGGATCGTTGTTGATGAGGTAAGGCTTGATCGAGTGGTATTGCTTGAAGAACTGCGTCATGTCCACGATCAGGTCGCGGATTACCGGCAGCCCCGGCAGCGGGCGCAATACGACCGGCTGCTTCAGGCCTTCCATGTCGGTCAGGCAGGCCAGCCCGTTCGTGCCGTTGATGTTGATCGCATCCGATCCGCATACGCCCTCGCGGCAGGAGCGGCGGAACGACAGGCTGTCGTCCTTGGCTTTGAGTCGCACCATGGCATCGAGCAGTTTTTTGTCGGAAGGATCGAGTTCGACCGAGATGTCCTGCATGTACGGCGCGGCATCCTTGTCCGGGTCGTAGCGGTAGATTTTGAATTTGACGGTACGCTTGCTCATCGTGATCTTCTCCCGCGCTCAGTAAGTACGCTTGGCGAGCGCGATCGGCTCGACATCGTCGGACATAGGCTTCAGGTTCACCGGTTTGTATTCCAAATGGTTGTCAGCGCTGAACCAAAGTGTGTGCTTGAGCCAGTTTTGGTCGTCGCGGCCATTCGGATGCTCGTCCGTGTTCGGCGCATCGTCGCGGACGTGCGCGCCGCGCGACTCCTTGCGCGCTTCCGCCGAAATCATCGCCGCCTTGGCGACTTCGATCTGGTTGTCCAGTTCGAGCGCTTCCTGGCGCGCGGTATTCCACACCTTGGACTTGTCCTTGATATACGTGGCCTTGGCGCTTTCGGCCACTTCCAGGATGCGGGTCACGCCTTCTTTGAGCAAATCATTGAAACGGAACACACCGGCATGCTTCTGCATGGTGCGCTGCATGGCCAGACGCACATCGGCCACGGCATTGCCCTCCCTTTGCGATTCCAGCCGGGCGAGGCGCGCCAGCGCCTGATCGGCGGCGTCCGCTGGCAAGGGGTGAAGCGCCAAATTGCCCGTTTTGAAATCCTCTACCACGGATTCGCCAGCCGATTTACCGAACACCAGCAGGTCGAGCAGGGAATTCGTCCCCAGGCGGTTCGCGCCATGCACCGAGGCACAGGCACATTCGCCCGCGGCATAAAAACCGGGCACGGGCGTGTTCGGGTTGTCGCCCTTGGGCGCCACCACCTGCCCTTTGTAGTTGGTCGGAATGCCGCCCATCTGATAGTGCGCGGTCGGCACGACCGGAATCGGCGCTTTGATCGGATCGACACCGGCGAAGCGGATCGAAATCTCGCGGATGCCGGGCAGGCGCTTCATGATGACTTCGGGCGACAAGTGGGTGATGTCGAGCATCACATGATCCTTGTCCGGCCCGCAGCCGCGCCCTTCGTTGATCTCGGTCACCATCGAGCGCGACACCACGTCGCGCGAGGCCAGATCCTTGAGATTTGGCGCATAGCGTTCCATGAAACGCTCGCCATCGGCGTTGCGCAGCATGCCGCCCTCACCGCGCACGCCTTCGGTGATCAGCACGCCAGCGCCCGCCACGCCCGTGGGATGAAACTGCCAGAACTCCAGGTCTTCGAGCGGAATGCCGGCGCGCGCCGCCATGCCCAGGCCATCGCCGGTATTGGTGAAGGCATTGGTCGACGAGTAGAAGATACGGCCCGCGCCGCCTGTGGCGAAAACCGTCGCCCTGGTGTGGAAGATCGACACTTCGCCGGTTTCCAGTTCGAGCGCGATGACGCCGAGCACATTACCGCCCGCGTCGCGGAGCAGGTCGAGCGCCATCCATTCGACGAAGAACTGCGTATTCGCGCGCACATTGCGCTGATAGAGCGCGTGCAACATGGCATGGCCCGTGCGGTCAGCCGCCGCACAGGAGCGCATCACCGGCGCTTTGCCGTAGTTCATCGAATGCCCGCCGAACGGGCGCTGGTAAATCTTGCCGTTGTCGGTGCGGTCGAACGGCATGCCATAGTGTTCGAGTTCGATCACGACCTCATTGGCCTTGCGAACCATGAACTCAATGGCATCCTGGTCGCCGAGCCAGTCCGACCCCTTGACGGTGTCGTACATGTGCCAGTGCCAATGATCCTCGGTGGAATTGCCCAGCGAGGCCGCCACCCCGCCTTGCGCGGCGACAGTATGCGAGCGGGTAGGGAAGACCTTGGAGAGCACGGCGGTCTTGAGGCCCGCCTCGGACAATTGCAGCGCGGCGCGCAAGCCAGCGCCGCCAGCGCCGACGATAACCGCATCGAAAGTACGTTTAGAGACGTTCACGCTCACAGCCCCCAGAGAATATGCACGGCCCAGCCGGCGCAACCGACAAGCAGGAAAAGAGTGACCATATGCAGCGCCAGACGCACACCGACCGGCTTTACGTAATCCATCCAGATGTCGCGCACGCCTATCCAGGCGTGATAACAGAGCGAAAGAACAAACAGAAATCCCAGAAAGCGGATGAGCTGCGACGAAAACAATTCATGCCAGGCAAAAGGCTCGAACTCGGGCAGGCACAACAGGCGAACGGCAAAGAAGACCGTAAAAAGCGCCATGTAAATGGCGGTAACGCGCTGGACGAGCCAGTCTTTCAGACCGTAGTGAGCGCCCACAACATGACGATTCACCATAATTTCACCCCGATGACGAAAGTAAGCGCCAGACTCACGGCAAACACGGCATAGGACGACTTGCGCGCACACGGCAAATCCAGCCCCTTGTGGACGTCGAGCAGCAAAAAGCGGATGCCCGCACAGAAATGATGCAGATAAGCCCACAGCAGGCCCAACAGCAAAAGCTTCACGAGCGGGTAAGAAACGATAGCCAAGAATTCATTGAACGAATTCAAGCTCTTGTCCAGCAGATAAAGCAGGAAGGGCAGCAGGAAAAACAGACCCGCCCCGCTCACGCGATGAAAAATGGATACAACCCCAGGCAATGGCAGCCGTATTTTGACAACGTTCAGGTACTTCGGCCTGGGCCTTGGCACCGGCTTGCTTACTGTCGCTTCCGTCATGAAAAACTCCCTCCTCCAGCAAGAGCGGTAGTCCCGCTACTAATCCAGAACAAAAACAGCCCCTCGACCGAACCGGCTGCCAACCCGGCGGATGCGCCGTCAGGTCAACTCGTTCAAATAATAATGCCCGGCCGTCGAATACACACCGCGACGCCATTCCACCGGCTTGTCGTCGTAAGTGTAAGTTACCCGCTCGACCGAAAGCAGCGGCGTACCCTCCTCGACCTGAAGCAAGGCGGCGGCGTCCCGGTCGGCGGCCACGGCGCGGATGCGCTCCTGGGCGCGAATCATACGCAGCCCGAAGCGGGTCTCGAACAGCGAATATAACGAACTGTTCCAGCCTTGCAGCATTTCCAGATCGAGACCCTGAAAAATTTCTTCGGGTAGATAAATTTCATCAGCCACTATCGGTTTCTGCTCAAACTTGAGCACCCGTCGCAGTATGATGATCGGCGTTCCCGGGCTGATCGCCAGCAGGCGCGCGGCCTCCTGCCCCGCCTTGGCGCGCCAGCAATCGACCGGCACGCTCTTGGGATGGGTGAGGTTTCCTTCTTCCGGCACCAGACGCAAAAAACGGTACATCTGACGTGGATCGTTGTGCGAGGCCACGTAGGTGCCTTTACCCTGCCTGCGCACCAAAAGATTTTCCGCGGCCATCTCGTCTATGGCCTTGCGAACCGTGCCTTGCGAGACATTGAAGCGCGCAGCCAGCTCCTGCTCGCTTGGGATGACTTGCCCCGGACGCCATTCCCCGACTTCAAGCGCCTGTAGAATCAGGGACTTGATTTGCCGGTAAAGGGGGCTGAAAGTTGGCGATACGCGCGACATACGTTAATTTGATCACAAAAAGCCGTCATCGTCCATAGGCATTATTTGTCTTATGTTATATATAAGACATCAATTTGACACAAGATGCTATCTCCCCTAACATCCCCACACTTCGGTCTCGTATTTCGGGCAGGCCACCCTGCGGCGAAAAACAGATCGGCCCATCAATGTTATACACATGAGAGGGAGAAGTACCCATGAATAAAACCCCAGTGCGCATCGCCGTAACCGGTGCTGCAGGCCAGATCGGCTATGCTTTGTTGTTCCGAATCGCCAGCGGCGAAATGCTGGGCAAAGACCAGCCCGTCATCCTGCAACTGCTCGACCTGCCGCAAGCGCAAAAAGCCGTCCAGGGCGTCATCATGGAACTGGACGATTGCGCATTCCCGCTCCTGGCCGGCGTAAGCGCTACCGACGACCCCGCCGTCGCCTTCAAGGACGCCAAAATCGCGCTTCTCGTCGGCGCCCGTCCGCGCGGCCCCGGCATGGAACGCAAAGATCTGCTCACCGAAAACGCCAAGATTTTCACGGTACAGGGCGCAGCCATCGGCCAACACGCCGACCCCGCCTGCAAAGTGTTGGTCATTGGCAACCCATGCAACACGAACGCCTATATCGCCAGGGAAACCGCGCTGAAATACGGACGCATCCCGGCCAAGAATTTCACCGCCATGCTGCGTCTCGACCACAATCGCGCCCTGTCGCAATTGGCCGCCCGCTCGGGCCGCCCGGTAGCCAGCCTGAAAAACCTGGCGGTATGGGGCAATCACTCGCCCACCATGTATGCCGACTACCGCTTCGCCACATCCAACGGCGACAATCTCAAATCCTTGATCGGCGATGAAGCCTGGAACAAAGACACATTCCTGCCCACCGTCGGCAAACGCGGCGCAGCCATCATCGAAGCGCGCGGCCTGTCGTCCGCAGCCTCGGCGGCCAACGCCGCCATCGACCATATCCGCGACTGGGCGCTCGGCTCCAAGGGCGAATGGGTCACGATGGGCGTACCTTCCGACGGCTCCTACGGCATCCCCGAAGGCATCGTCTTTGGCTTCCCGGTCACAACCGAAAACGGCGAATACAAAATTGTCCAGGGTCTTGAAATCGACGAATTTTCGCGCGAACGCATGACCAAGACTTTGAACGAATTGCTCGAAGAACGCGACGGAATAAAAGACCTCCTGGCCTGAACGCCCGTCCATCTCCCGCAAGAAATGCGCGCGACCCCGGTCGCGCGCATTTCGCCGGAACCTCCCCATGAATGTCCCACCGCCCCGAACCGCCCGCGGCGGACATCCGCGAGACGTGCTTTTTACCGGCGAAAAGCCTTTCCCCGCGCTACCGGCGGTCGACCACTACGCGGGAGCCGAAAAATTGCTGCGCAAGGCGCTCGCCCTGCAACAAGAACTCGGCCCCGTATTCGACATCACCGGCGACTGCGAGGACGGCGCGCCCATCGGCGGTGAAGCCGGACACGCAGCCATGGTGGCCGCGCTCATCGCCAGCCCCGACAACCGCCATGGCCGCATCGGCGCGCGCATTCACGACATCACGCACCCGCACTGGCGGCGCGACCTCGAAATTCTGCTCGCGGGCGCAGGCGCGCAACTAGCCTTCATCACCTTGCCCAAGACGCGCGGCGCGGCAGAGGCCGCCGCACAAATCGCGGCGCTGCGCGAACTCGAAGCGCGCCATGGCCTGGCCGCGCCCATCCCGGTGCATGTGCTCATCGAAACCCATGGCGCGCTGCGCGAAGTCTGGCAAATTGCCGCATTGCCCGGCGTGGAATCGCTCGATTTCGGCCTGATGGATTTCGTCTCCGCCCATCGCGGCGCCATTCCCGGCGCGGCCATGAACAGCCCAGGGCAATTCGAGCACCCCCTGATCGTGCGCGCCAAAACCGAAATCGCCGCCGCCGCGCTCGCCAACGGTCTTGTGCCGTCACACAACGTCAGCACCCTGATCGACGATGAAAAGGCCATAGCCAGCGACGCCCGCCGTGCCCGCCGGGAATTCGGCTATCTGCGGATGTGGAGCATCCATCCCGCGCAAATACGTCCCATCCTGACGGCCATGCAGCCCGACCAGCAGGAAACGGAAGATGCCGCTGCCATTCTCATCGCCGCCCAGAACGCCTCATGGGGGCCGATCCAGCGCCATGGACGCCTGCACGACCGCGCCTCTTACCGCTATTGCTGGACCTTGCTGGAACGCGCGCGCAATACCGGCATGCCGCTCCCAAACGAAGCCGTGCAGCATTTTTTTGCACCGCCGCGATAAAACAAACCGCAGGCATCGCGGAAACGCAGTCATCCAGGAACTGTGTCACGCGATGCGGGCCGGGCCAGACAGGGCGCGCACAAACGCGCCGCCCTGTAGGGGCTTCTGCGTTTTAATCCTGCTACCCTTTGCCCGCCCTGCGCTCGCCGCGTTTTGCCAACTTGGCCGTCTCCTCATCACCTTCTGCCGACAACGCGAGGCCGGCATCTTCCTTTTTCGGCGTCGCCACGCCTGCACGGTAACGCCTTACTGTAGCGTCTACTTCCAGTCCGCCTCCGCCCAGCCCGCCGGGCAAGGTTGCACGCAACATTACGCGCACGGCATCATCATCGCCATGATCCGGCGGCAAGATCTTGGTCTCGATTCTCGGCAGCCAGGGCAAGAAAAACGCGATGGACTCGGGCTGCCCCTGCCGTTCTTCCGCCAGGGCGGGCATCCAGGCCGCGGGCATTGCCGCAGCGGACTCCAGCCAGCGCTGCCATGTTCCCGTCCAACCGCCCCAGAGCGTATTCCAATGCCCAAACATTCCCCATGGACGCATCCATGTCGACAACCACAGTTCCGGCAGCCCGGCCAGGCCGGATTCGTCATGTCCGAAAAATCTCATCGCTAAGCCCCTTTATCTTCCGCTCAAGCCCAGGGCACAGGATACATCCGCACAAGCGGGCCGCCGCAATTCTGCGTTTACAACATCATGCAAAACTGCACGTGCCTCCCCAACTTACACGCAAAGCTATTGCGCGGAGATGCATATACAATTTATTCGGCAGCTATTGCTTCGCCAGTGTCAGTTTCGACAGTTGACATTGGCCGGAACTGCTCTAGAATGCCGCTCTCTTGTGAGACCCATGCGCCCGTAGCTCATCTGGATAGAGTACTTGGCTACGAACCAAGGGGTAGGGAGTTCGAATCTCTCCGGGCGCGCCAAAAATATCAAGGGGTTAGACGGATTTTCCGCCTGACCTCTTTTTATTTTGCGGGACTTTTGCGGGACTTTTTCCGCAACCCCCGAAACTCCGATATTGCCTATTGGCACAGCACGCAAAATAGTACGTGTTTCGCTGCGGTTGTTGATCAAATTCGACAACTTGATCAAACACCCGATATTGACAGCAGCAAAAAAATCCGCGCCCCAATGCGCTTACGCACATTGAGGGAAAAACCTGGCTGAAATATCCTGAATGAGCTAATTTATATCGCGGTATCGCATATGCAATAAAGTTAACTAAACCGCATCTTCCAACTCCATGACTACACGACGCCCGGCCGACGCGGCCATATTAACCAGTGCATCCAAACTGAATAAATCAATTTTCCCACGCACTAAATCAGAAATACGTGGCTGTGTCACCCCCATCAACTCCGCCGCTTGAACCTGATTTATACCGCTATCCGCAATCACCGCCGATAAATCACGCATCAGCTTAGACCGCAACTTTAAATTTTCCGCCTCAATCGGGGTATCGCAAACGGCATCCCAAACATTATCAAACTCTTGAATCTTCATTTTGCCACCCCCCGTAGCATACGGTAACGTTTAGTCGCTAAATCAACATCACTTTTGCTTGTCTTCTCCGACTTCTTCTAAAAACAATGCAAAACATAGACCGCACACATTTCGCGCGCCCGATCTACCTTTACCGCAATTTGCGAAACCTGCAAGCCAAGGCTGTGGGCAGCGGCTTCAGCAAGCATCGACATTTTCATTCATCGTCTATGAGCTTGTATATGAACGCTCCCAGCGTACCGCCCGCAATGGGGGCGATCCAGAACAGCCACAATTGCGCGAGCGCCCAGTCGCCGACGAAGACCGCCACGGCGGTGCTGCGGGCGGGATTGACGGATGTATTGGTGACGGGGATGGAAATCAGATGAATCAGGGTCAGGCAAAGGCCGATGGCGATGGGCGCGAATCCTGGAGGCGCTTTTTTGCTGGTGGCCCCGGCAATGACGAACAGGAAAGTTGCGGTCAGCACGATTTCGCACATGAGCGCCGAAACAAGCGAGTATCCGCCGGGTGAGTGTTCGTCATACCCGTTCGAGGCAAAATTGCCAAGAGAGAAATCCGCATTGCCGCTGGCGATCAGATACAACACACCGCCAGCGGCGATGCCGCCCAATACTTGGGCAGCGATGTACGGCAGCAAGTCCTTGCGCTCGAAACGTCCCGCCACCAGCAGTCCGACCGAAACCGCCGGGTTCAGATGGCAGCCCGAGATGTGGCCGATCGCAAAGGCCATCGTAAGCACGGTCAGACCAAACGCGAGCGATACCCCGACGAAACCGATTCCCAGTTCCGGAAACGCCGCCGCCAACACCGCACTGCCGCAGCCGCCCAGGACGAGCCAAAACGTTCCGATGAATTCCGCTGCATATTTTTTCATGACAAGTCTCCGTGCGCCAGGATGGCAGGCCGGGGAATTTGTTCACATTGTGTTCCCATCGCGCTCCCATCGTATTCCCATATGACATGAAGCGGCTGGCTTGCCTACACGCCGCCTTCATGCCATGCGCGATCATCTTCCGAAATAGCGGAGACGGCAAGATGACGTATGCGCCATCTTGCCATTATCGGGACATATTTCTCGTTCATGTCGCACTTGCGCGGTAGGCGGCGAGGAATTCTCCGTTCCCGGCGAGCCAGCCGGCTTCTTCCGGGTAGCGCAACATGTGCCTGAGGTTGCGATGGCGCAGGATGCGGCCCAGGCCGCGCCGGTACGCGCGCATGTCGGCAAGGTCGATGAGGCCCAGTGTCTTTTGCTGAGTCAATACGATGTTGCCCAGGTGCAGCGAGCGGAAGTAAATACCCGCCGCATGCAGGCGGGCAACGAAAGCGCCCAGTTGCCGCCGCAGTTGTGCGGCATCCGCTTCGCCCATGCCCTGCTCCAGCATCTGGCGAAGGGTTTGCCCAGGCAAGGGAAGGTAATGCACGGCGTCGCGCTCTATGGATGGAATGCGGTACAGGGCGATGACTTCGGGGCAGGGAATGCGCCGCTCGGCCAGCACGCGGCAGGCATCGGCAAAGCGTTGCGCATAGGGCCGCCACAACGCCGACGATAACAGCCGTTTGCGACGAAAGAGCTTGAAGTAGCTTTGGTCTGGGAGCAGCAATACTTTTGCGCCATAACTGTCGCGCTCGACAACTTCAGCGCCGGCGGTCAAAGCCTGGAAACAGGGCGTATCTATGCGAATCAAATGCGCGCTTCTCTCAGACGCCCCAGACCACAGGCACGCCGCCTGCTTGCGCGCGCCGCAACAGATCGAGGAGCGGCCAGGCGCGCTGGGCCAGATCGACGGAAGCCGTCATGCCGCTGCGGCCCGCTTCGCGTTCGGCGTCTTCTTCGGCTTCGCGTTCGGCGGCGCTTTTCGCATTCTGTTGCGCACGCTCGGCGTCGATGGCGGCTTGCAGGCGCGAGATGGCTTCCGGCAGTTGTTCTACGGTGACGATGCCCTTGGCTTCGCCTGCATCCTTGCCGATTACGCCGAGAAGCCGCCCGGCAACGTCGCCGAACATGATGACATTGGCACCGGCTTTGGACTTGAAGCTTAGCAGCATTTTTTACAGATCCTTGACCGCGTAGATACCTTTGGCATTACGCCAGTAACCGCGGTAGTCCATGCCGGAGCCGAAGAGGAAACGGTCGGGTAGCTCCAGTCCGGTGAAATCGGCGCACAGGCCGGGACGGGCCTTGCGTTCGTGTAGTTTGTTGACCAGCACGGCGGTCAGTGTTTCGCGCGCGCCAAGCTTGCACAGATAATCTGTAATGGCGAGCATGGTGTTGCCTACATCCAGCACGTCGTCGACTATCAGCACGGTGCGGCCTTGTACGTTTGCGTCCGGGAGGGCGCGCCATTCGACGTCTTCGCCATCCGTGGCGTGGCCATATCTGGTTGCATGCAGATACGATATTTCAAGCGGAAAATCCAGCTGCGACAGCAAATGCCCGGCAAGTATCAAGCCGCCATTCATGACTGTAAACACGAGCGGGTCGGTATCTGCCAGACGCGCGGTGATGTTGGCCGCCATGCGGCCGATGGCGGCCTGGACAGCAGACTCGTCCACGATGAGATCGGCTTCGTCACGCATGCGCCGAATATCATTCAAGCGGATTAAATCCAGATACATCTTTATGCTCGCTGTTAAAAAGTTCGCCACATTTTTTATTTGCCGCGCCCCACACTCTTTTGGGGAGGCTCCACGCGTATATCCCATCCGTTCTGGCTGTGAGATCTTATCCCCCCCCGCGATCTCGCGGAGAAAGCCCTTCGGCTGGCTCAAGGCGAACGGAATTGTCCGAAGATTTCCAGTAAATACGAGCGAAGGCTTCCACGTCGCATTCTAGCCCAAGTCGCGCAAAATCCGGAGTGCATTCACATTAAACTGGCGGTTTTGGAGGCTCTCCGTGACGTAGAGCCGAAACAAAATCCGGCACGTAATTTATTTCGCGGGAGACTCATGGAAAACGCAGTGGCGGGAGCGGATGCGCTGGAGCGCCTGGAAGCGGTGCTCGACGGCCTGGATGCCGCTGTATATGCGGCCGATGCGCGCGACGGCGAAATCCTTTTTGCAAATCGCGCTTTCCTGGCCTTGCACGGCGCCGATACTGCGGGCTGGGTTTTGCACGGACTGGTCGTGCCCTTGCCCGAACGCGGCGATTACCGGGTCGATCCGCGCGGACTCGGCGTCGCCGATCTGCCTTGCGAATTGTTCGACGGCGAGCTGCCGCAGCCGCGCACCGGGCGCTGGTATCACGTGCGCGAGCAGGCGATGCGCTGGGTGGACGGGCGCGTTGTCCGGCTGGGCATCGCCACGGACATCACCGACCGCAAGAAAACCGCCGAAACCGCCCGGCAGCAGGAAGAGCGCATTTCCCGCACCGCGCGGCTCATAACCATGGGCGAAATGGCGTCGATGCTGGCGCACGAGATCAATCAGCCGCTGTCGGCCATCGCCAATTATTGCAATGGATGCGCCGCGCGCATGCAGGCAGGAGTGGATGCGCAGGAGCTACTGCCCGCAATACAGAAAGCGGCCGCCCAGGCCGAACGCGCCGGCAAGATCATCCGCCGCATCCGCGAGTTCGTGAAAAAAAGCGAGCCGCGCCGCAGCGCGGTGCCGGTCGCCGCCATTCTCGACGATGCGCTCGCTTTCGCCGAAATGGACGCCCGCCGCCGAAGCATGAGGCTGGCGCTCGATATCGTTCCCGGCCTGCCCGATGTGCATGCAGATCGCATCATGATCGAGCAAGTCGTCCTCAACTTGGTCAGAAATGGTTTCGATGCAATGAAAGATGCTTCCGGCGAAGAATGTACGCTCACCGTGCGCGCGCGCGCGCGCGGCGAGCGGCTGGTCGAGATCGCTGTAATCGACCGCGGCCACGGCATCGACGAAGAAGACCGCGAACGCCTGTTCCAGCCCTTTTTCACCACCAAAGACGATGGTATGGGAATGGGACTGGCCATCTGCCGCTCGATCGTCGAATTCCACGACGGACGCCTCGCCGTCGAATCCAATCCGGAAGGCGGTACCATATTTGCTTTCACCCTGCCCGTGGAGGACGCTGCCCGTGAGTGAGACGCAGATCGAACAACAGGTTTTCG
>JAIRWW010000319.1 GCA_031268685.1 Azoarcus sp. | reverse complement strand
GCGCGGGCGATGTCGGTCATGAATCCCAGGCGCCCCTGATTGACGCCGACCAGCGGCACGCGATGGCGCGCCAGATGGCGCACGGCGTTGAGCATCGTCCCGTCGCCGCCGAGCACGATCGCCGCATCGGCCCGCTCGCCGATTCCGGTGTAGGTGCAAGGCGTCCAGAGTCCCAAATCGGCGAAGATTGCGGTCGCCTCGTCGACGAGCACCTCGACCCCCCGGTCGTGCAGGTTTTTCGCCAGCAGCGATAGCGATTCGACGATCTCAGGGCTTTGATCCTTGCCGATCAGCGCAATCGTCTGCGGTGGAAAGCGGCAGTTTCGTCCAGAGGAAGGAGGGGAGGTCATGGGACGGAATTAAATCACAAGCTCGGATGGCTGCCCATCCGCAGGGAGTGAGCGGTCTGCGCGGGGGGAAAAACGTGAGTGTCGCATGTATTCAACCCAAACGGAAACACGCCAAGATCCCGTTTTTAATTTTTCAAGTAATAAGACGAAGAAGGCGAAGTCGAGGAATTATAGATTGGTGCTGAGTTTTCCCTCACAATTTTTCCAGAATCGGCAACACTTGTTCAATCAGGCAAAGCTGCATTCGACGCCCCAGTGTTAACGTGAAAGAAACGCCCCAAGAGACGAGTTGGGTTTTGAAGGCGGATCAAGTGCGAGAGGCGACACGCGCAAGAGGCCGCCAAGGCCGCCGGTCGCGGTCATTCCTTTATTGCGTCTGTCGGCGTTTCTTCGACCATCTCACGCAGCGCGGCTTCCAGGCCGACGGCGAACATTTCGCCGTGCGACTGGCCTTTCATGAGGATCGCCCGCGCCCGGTAGCCGTCCCTGGCGTCGAGTTGCGCCGCAAAGTCCCACAGACCCTCGCCCGAAGCGCGCGCGGGACGAGGGGTTTCCGGCCCGGCACGGGCCGGGTTCCGTCTTCGCTTTTCCCCGGCCTCGTCCGCGCCGGACACGGCGAGCAATGCGACCGGGGCCGGCGGGCGGGCAGGAGGCGCCTTGGCCTGGCGCGGAATCCAGCCGTCCTGCCAGCCGAGCGAGGGGCTGATGGCGTAGTATTCCTGGAAGTCGCCGGGGTGCGTGAGGAGTACGTGCAGGACAAAGAGGCCGCCGTAGGAATGCCCCCAGAGTCCCTGCCTCGACGGGTCGATGCTCTTTCCCTGTGCGTGCAGTCGCGCTTCGCCTTGCGCGCGCAGTCGCGCATCAACTTCCGGCTTCAGCCGCCCGGCGATGAAGTCCCGGAAGGTTTCGGCGCCTCCGGCCGGGCGGCCGCTGCCGGAGCGGTCTTCCAGCGCCGGCTTGTCTGGAACGGGCGGCGTGTAGTCGTAGGCGCGGGCCTTGACGTCGAAGCGCGCGGGCGTCTCGTAGCCGATCATGACGAGGACGGGCGGCGCGGCGGCATCACCGGCGGCTTCGAGAAGCGCCGGGCGGGTTCCGAGAATGTCGAGAACCGCGTTGCCGTCCAGGAGATAGAGGACCGGATGGCCCGCGCGCGGCGGCGCTTTCCTGGGAACGGCAAGGTAGATGCGGTAACGCGATGTTTCGTCCCGCGCCATGTCGAACGTGGAAAACGTGTAGCCCTCGGAACCGTTCGTCAGCAGCGAGACGTCGGCCCGGGAATGCAGATCCGGCTGCGCTCCGGCGGGCGGTGCCAGCGCGGCGAGCAGAACGGCGATGGAGACGAAGAACGAATGAAGTAAACTTCGCATGACCGCGGGCCGTCACCCATCGAGCAGCGCCGCGAATAGCGCGCCGGTGGCAGCGATGGAAAAGACGAGCTGCAATGCCTGGGGCCGGTACGCGAGCAGCAGGCAAAGCAGGGTCGAAGCGATGGCAAGGAAGCCGAACCACACGGCAATGCCGACCGACAGCCCGTAGGCGTCGATGGCTGGGGCGAGCGCAAGGAGGAGCGCCACGGCGCCGGCCAGGGCGCGCAAACGGCGGACGGTGGGCGGCGGGGATTGGCGGAAAAGCTGTTTTGCGTGGCGGTCCATACTCGTACACATGGCAGCGAAGCCCGCGAGTACGAGTGTGAAAACGAGCAGATCGGCGCCCAGGTTCATGCGTTCGCCTCCGGTTGCAGGTGGGTGGCGGCGGGAGCGAGCGGTTCCACGGGCAGTACGCGTAGCCCGTCTTCCAGGCCGTCCGCGTCGGCGGGATGATCTGCCGCACTCGCTTCCGGCACTTCCCGCCGGACTCGCGGAACGTGCCGACAGACCTTCCACGCGGCATAGAAGAAACCGATTCCCATGAATAGTGCGCAGAGATCGAAACCCGCCAGCAGTCCCTGCCCCAGGGCGATGCTCGCCGGGAGCGGAAGTCCACCGGTGAAGGCGTTTACGAACGGCAGCGCGGCGGTCAGGAAACCCGCGCACGCGAGCTGTTCGACCCATGCGGCCTTGTGCCGGCGGAGGAGCGCGTGCACGAGCATCGCGGCCCAGGCGATGAAGAACACACGGATTTCCCAATCGGCGCGCCCCGGCAGGTCGGCGGGAATCAGGCGGTTGGCCCAGAAGTACGCGGCGGTGGCAACGAGCAGCCCGGCGATGCCCGCGACGTTGGAAATTTCGACGAGGCGATGGCCGAACGGCGTCCGCCCGGTCTTCTCCTGCTTTTTTTGCCGCGCGACGCGCCACATCACCATTCCGGTGGCGATCATCAAGGACCCGCCGACTCCGGCCAGGAACAGGAGCCAACGCGGCACGGGAGAAGCGAAGAAGCCGCGGTGCAGCATGATCAGCACGTTGGATATCGACTGGACGAGCGTCGGTGGCGCCAGAGGCGCGGGGTCGAGGCGCTCGCCGGTCGCGCCGTCGAACTTGAGCGTCTGCGCCGTCGAGCGCCCGGCGGCGAGGCTGCCGCCCATCATCGGCTGCCTGAACTCGACGATGGCGCCGCGGTCGCCGGGGTGGGTGATCGTGAGCGAGCCGACGCCGCGTTCCGGCCACGCCAAGCGGGCGGCATCGTAGAGCGGCTTCAGGTCGGTGAGCGGCGCGCGCTCGCCGGACGGCGACGACGTCTGTCCCAAGTTCCGGGCGCGCATGGCCTGCATGTACGCGGTGGGGTTGTCGCCGTAGGCGCCCTGCATCGCCGTCGGGATCATCATAGGGCCGAAGAGGAGCAGGCCGGAGAAAGTGATGACGATGTGGAACGGCAGCGACAGCACGCTCGTCGCCGCGTGCGCGTCGATCCAGGAACGCTTGCCCCTGGCCGGGCGGAAGGTGAAAAAATCCTTGAAGATGTTGCGATGCACGATCACGCCGCTGATGAGCGCGATGAACATGAACATCGTCGCAATGCCGATGATCCAGCGTCCCCAGAGGCGATCCATGCCATAGAGCTCGAAGTGGAAGCGGTACAGGAAATTGCCTCCCGCCGTCGTTCGCCCCTGCAGGCGCTCGCCCGTCGCCGGATCGAGTACGACGCGCGCGTCGCGTCCGTGGCCACTGCCCCCTTGCGCCTGCGAATGCGCAGCTTGAGCGATTTGTTGTTGCTGCGCGCTTTCCGCCTGCGCTGCGCGGGAAACTGCGCTGCCCCGTGCGCTGTCGGCAGCTTGACCGTCGGCTCGTTGCCGCAAATCCTCACCGTGCGCACCGGGAAGATTCTTCGCGCTTTCGCGGAACGCCGGGTTCCCCCGCTCCCCGCCGCGCTCCGCCCGCGCTCCCGCACCGTTTTCAGCACCTTCGCCAGCAGGTTTTCTCTCACGCGGCGCGTTCGCGCGATCCCGTCCCCCTTCGCGCGGGGCCTCGCCCGCGGTGGCGCGGCTCTCGCCGCCCGCCGGGATCTGCCACGAAAGCCCCAGCGTCGGGTTGCGCGACGAAGGGAAAGTCATGCTCCACTGCGTTGCATGGGGCGCTTCCCGCGCCAGCACCTGCAAGGCGCGGTCGAGATCAACGCGGCTCTTGTCCGCCCGGTGCAGTTCCGGCTGCATCCAGAAGGTGATTTCGTTGCGGAAGAAGGAAAGCGTGCCGGTCACGAAGATGGCGAACAGGAACCAACCCAGCACCAGTCCCGACCACGTATGCAGCCAGGACATCGATTGGCGCAGGCCGCGCGGCTGGTCGAATCTCATGACATGCCCCTCGACGGCGCTGCCGCGAACAACCACAAGCCGAAGACAGCGGCCGGCAGCACGAGGCCGAGCGCGGCGCGCAGCAGCGTCGCCGCCGCGAAGACCCAAAGCACGGAAAGGAGGTAAATGAGGAACGCGAGCATCACGGCGAAGCTCACCGCGTCGGGCTTGAAGGCGAAAGGCACGCCCACCGCCAGCGCAGCGGCGGCAAGGAGGGTTAGGCCGTAGCTCCCGAACACTGCCATGAGGACGCGCAGGACGACGTTGGCGCCGGGATAGGGGTCGACGGAAAGCATGTTTCAATCCACGCCCGTAGACGAGCGACAGCACACGGAAGGGGTAGCGCTCCTCCCGTGCATGATTATTCCCCTCTCCGGGGAGGTCTCCCACCGAAAACAGTTTTCGATGAAACCGGGACGGCGATCCGCTTTATCCATGGACGACCGGCCCGACGCCGTTCCCTTTCAATGATGCATGCATGATCCCTCCGGAGGATGGTTTGCTCGCGGCATGTTGAAAATGTCACGAACGATTGGTTTGTTGGAAGCCGAAAAACAGTGCGTCGCGTTTTTTGTCCCCACCCGGCGCTCCTCCCGGTGGGAGAGGGATCTTCCCACCGGGAGGAGCGCCGGGGATGAGAACGCGGTACGCGCCATTCGCACGATTGGGCGGCCTTGTCGGTACAAGATGAATAAAAACGATTCTCATTAAGCAAGGTGCGGAGTATAGCAAAATCCGCCGAATTTTTTTGGAGGGAAAGGAAAAATCAGGGCAATCGCATGGGATGCGTATGACATGGAGAATCGCGGTTGTTTGCCTCGTCTATGATTACGCACTGGTGGGTGTCATACCCTGTCGGCGTGAAAGGCCATTGGGAGCGTGGAGAAGAGTTTTTATCATCCGGGGTCGCGCCAACGTCATGGGCATTGGCGTGCAGGGCAAGCGGCGTGCTTGCCGGTCCTTTTCTGCGGCACATTTCACCGGAAAAACTTCCCGCCCCCTGACTCCTGATATATCCGCCTGCCCGCGTCGAAAGCGCCTTGCCAACCCACTGCGAGATCGGGACACGCCCTCGTCTCCCAGCAACAGGCGCAGTTTAGGGCTACGCCGGAAAAAGAAAGAAACTTCGGGTTGGAAGGAGAAGGGGGAAGGTCGTCAGATAGATTGGCGGATTTGACCCCGAACTCCAACAAGACCTGCCGCTCTGACTCGTCCCCCGGATTGTTTCTGGTAAAGAGCGAACGCTAAACTGGCCGTGGGTGCTTGCGCCTTCAGGCTTTCCTGGACGGTGCATTTTTGCTCGTCAAAAAGTAAAAACCTACTTTTTGCCGGGTGAAATCTGAGCCAGCTCGAAATCACCGACAAAGCCGGCAATTTCGAGGAGAAAGCGCGGGGAACACCGATCGGTGCTTCCACGCGCTTTCTTCAAAAAAGGCGAAACCGCGTTTTGCCTTTTCTGCAAACTTTAGGTTCGCCGGCAAAAAGTCCATGCCGCTTGTCGGACTTGATCTGGCTTGAAGTTCAAGTTCCCAGCCCTTTTGATTCGCCGCGGCTACCAGCGCGCCATCATCGCCATGGCTCACAAAATCTTGCGCACGCGCTTCTTCATGCTCAAACGGCGCGAATGTTTCCGGGATCACACCCTCGACTACCAAGCCTTGTGCGTCAAGCGCAACACGCCTCGCTGGATCAGGGCGCTTACAGTTCGGCTTCCCTCTTGCCCCATCGGCCTGACGGCTCCGAACTACGGCTGGATTTAACCCATTATGGCCTCGCCCTGGCCAAGATTGCTCTCGCCTCAAGCTCCGATTCTTTCACGCTAACGGTCATGGCGCCCGTCTCGCCACCCCGGATGATGAAAGACTTTACGCTAACTACGGAGAAACGCCATTCCTGGGAGGTGTTCTTTCACGCTAACGTTCATGGCGCCTGTCGCCACCCCGGATGATGAAAGACTTTACGCTAACTACGAAGAAACGCCATTCTTGGGAGGGGCTCTTTCACGCTAACGTTCATGGCGCCCGTCGCCACCCCGGATGATGAAAGACTTTACGTTAACTACGGAGAAACGCCATTCGTGGGAGGTGATCTTTCACGCGACCGGTCTTGGCGCCCGTCGACACCCCGGATGTTGAAAGTCTTTTCGCTAACTACAGAGAAACGCCATTCCTGGGAGGTGTTCTTTCACGCTAACGGTCATGGCTCTTGTCGCCGCCCCGGATGATGAAAGACTTTACGTTAACTACGGAGAAACGCCATTCCTGGGAGGTGTTCTTTCACGCTAACCTATGCGGGCTCCGTCATTCCCGCGCAGG
>JAIRWW010000292.1 GCA_031268685.1 Azoarcus sp. | reverse complement strand
GAGGAAGAGACCGAGCGGGCCCTGGGCGAGCACCTTTCCGGCTCGTGGAGCCTCGCCACGGCGCTCTCGATGCTCGCCTGGTTCGTCTTCGCGCCGCACTGCCTGGCGACGCTGGCGGCCGTCAAGCGCGAGACCGGCGGCTGGAAGATACCGCTCGTCATGGCGGCGTATCTGTTCGGCCTGGCTTATGTAGCCGCGTTCGCGACCTACCGGGTGGCGCTCCTCTGCGGGGCGGGCTGAACGCGATCGCCGCTTCGCTCGAAACCACATGAAACCCTCTGCCTTGGCCAGGGTTTCTTGGGTGCCCGGCACGGGTGTCCTCCTGCGAATGTAAGTTCCGACATAAGTTGATCATGGCGAACGGAGTAAAGCACGGCTGTGCGAGAGCGTTCCTTTGTGTGATTCCGTTTCACGTATGAACGGATGCGCTGGCGTCCCATAGCGACGTACGCTGACCCGGGCCTTCACGTAATGACAGCGGTGTCGACCGACCGGAATTTGCAGGGACAAGGCCACGCGCGCCCCGGCAGAGCGAATAAGGGGTCGAATAAGGCGAATAAGGGGCCACGAATAAGGGACCAGTGTCATTTCACTTTTTCCAACCTAGTTTTTCATCTATTTCTCTCTCCATTCAAAAACCGAAATCCGCTTACTCCAACATCGGCATGCCTTCTCGAGATGTTTCTCCTTCGGGCCGGCCTCGCTTCCCCGTGTTGAGCCGGATTCACAGCTTCGCGCATATCTCTTCAGCAAAGCGACCTTCTCCCACCGGCATGCCCAACCGCAAGGCTTGCCGGATGTCCGCCGCCGCTTCGTCGTCAAGTTGGGAATGAAACAAGGCGCGATAGCTTTGCTCCCGTTCCAGGTTCGTCCTGCCCAAGGCAAGATACAAGGGGTGCGGCGCAAGCCGCGCGTCGGCTTGCGCCAGTCCATTGGCCCGGTAGCTGGACCAGCGGTATTGCCCGGGATCGATCACCTTGCCGGCACGCACGGGATTGAGTTCGATGTAGCGGTAGCAGGCGAGCAGGTAGGTTTCAAGCTGCACGAGACTGGATTTATAGCGTCCCTCCCACAGACTGCCCGTGCGCCGGTAAAAGCGCTTCTTTTTGAGGGGAAACATCAGACACTGACCCTTTTCCGCTTTCAAAAGAGCAAGATTGGCTACTTAATCAGTGTTTCTATAAACAATATAAGCCCCCATAGAATGGTCAAAGTCACAAAAAAACCAAATAGAGATAACAAGAAGATGGCTATTGGTGTTTTATTTACATTGTTAATCTTTCCGAAAGAAAATATCCGTATGTATATACGGCCTAAGTTGAATAGAATATTTTCAACGATCCCCCAAAAAATCATTCGTACGATTTCTTCAAACATCCTAACTCCTATGCCATTAGCAGAATAAGGGGCAGTGTCATTTGGTTTTCTCCTTGTCGTGTTTCCATGGGGATCACTTATTCAAAAATTCCAAATGACACTGCCCCTGATGTTTGATGCGGGCCATTGCACTCCGACTTCATGCAATGGTAGAGCGGCGGTTTCTTCAATCCTGCCCTACCAGCCTTGCGCCACGGACATTCAGTAGAAATAGATGAAATTGGCGACGGTCAGAGTGATCAGTGCGCCGATCATGGGGATCGCGGTCCGCTTGACCAAGTCGAATGGCGAAACGCCACCCATGCTCGACGAAACGACGATGACCGCGGTGATCGGCGAGATGGCGCGGGCTGCGCTGGCGGCGAAGTGCATCGGCAGCAGCATGACCACCGCCGGCACGGACATCTTGGTGGCGATTTCCGGAACCATCGCCGCGAAGGCGAAGAACGGCGCGTTGCCCGATCCCATGATCACCGAGCAGACGGCGATGATGCCGACCATGACCAGGATCATGATCGCCGCACCGAGGCCGGCCCCGTGGGCCGCGTTGATGATGACGTCGATGGTGCCGATGGTCATCAGCCCCTTGGCGAAGGTTTCGCCGGCGACGATCAGGGTAACGACGTTGGCCATCTGCATCCCCAAGCCATCGAAAAAGACCTGGATGTCGGCGAAGACCTGCTTGCCGTCGCGCGAGCGGATGAATTCGACGGCCATGGCGATCGCCAGGCCGATGAACATGGCCTTGACGATGTCCATCTTGACCCAGCTGATCCACAGTTTGCTGAAACACAGGATCAGCGTCAGCGGAATGAGCGGCAGGATGGCATAGAACGCGGGCGGCGTTTTTTGCTCGCCGTTCTTGCCCGGCGCGTTCTGGGCAGCGATTCCTTCCGAAGGCTGGACGACGTGCCCGTCGCGCCTGTCCATCCATTTCTGGGTGAAATAGTGCAGGACGGCGACCACCGGGATGACGGTGATGGCGATCGGCACCTGGTAATTGACCCAGTAGGTCACCGGGTCGATGCCGGCGGTGTTGGCGGCCAGCAGCGTGCCGGTGTCGCTCGGGCTCCAGTCGAGGCACAGCGTCGTGGCGATGACGGCGACTGCGGACAGGCGGCTGACGCCAAGGCTGGTCAGGATCGGGAAGACCGTGACCATCAGCAGCATTGCCAGACCCGAGGCGCTGCTGATGGCAAGGCCGAGACACATGCCGAGAATCCACGTTGCGGCCATGACGATGTAGGGCGAATGCAAGGCGAGCAGCGGACGGATCGTCAACTTGACGAGCGCACGACTGGCGCCGATGTGATCCATGTAGCGGGCGAAGCCGGCGACGGCCATGATGTTGAGGCCCAGCCCGGCGGCGCGGGAGCTGAAGGTTCTCTTGATGAACTCGAAGGCGTCGAAGAACACCAAGCCGGTGCTTTCCTTGACCGGCAAAATGGTGCCCAGGCTGAATGCGACGCTTGCGAACATCATCACCATGCCGGCGACGAACAGGACCGGCTGCGGTTTGAATTTCTTGATGATGAGATAACCCGTCCAGAAAGTGACGATCAGTGAAATGACGATACCCATGTTTGACCTCCTCGGTAATGAAAATTATGAAAACATCGTGAAACGCGGAACTATGGCTGTTCCTTTTCAAATTGATTCACATGAGGGTGTGGAGAAAAGCGTTTCGACGGAGCGGCGATACTTTCTTCGTCGCGCCTTGGCTTTCGCCCAAGTAGGCTCGATAGGGTTCAGGTTTTGCCGGTGTGAGCTTCCTGGGCCTTCACATTTTTTGCCCTGGGAACGTCAGTTGAAATCCACGACGTACCCGCCGTCGCGCATCAGCGCCAAGGAGCTTCCATCTCCCATGATCAGATCAAGCCGCTTGACGGCCACATTCGGCTGCATGTCGGAGACGTATACACGATCGATGTGGATGACGGTGTCGGGAGATGAAAAATCCTTCGGGCCGACCTGCCCACCGAAATGGTCGCTGCGACCGAAAGCGATGTGCGCACCGAGCTTTTCGTCGAGCAGCACTTTGCCGACCGGCTTGATGCCAAAGGCGGCGAGCACACCCAAGCCCAGTTCGGCGATGTTGCCGTAAGCCGGTTCCTCGCGCAGCTTTTCCGCCTCCTGCGCCGATACCGTTCCTTGCGTCAAGACTTCGACGGCCTTGTTGCTCTCAATGCGATAGAGCACGATTTCCTCGCCGAATTGCACGGGCAGCACACCGGCGCTGCGGCTCGGTTCCGTCTCGCCTTCGAAGGGCACGATATATGCCTCGCCGGAAGGCAGATTGCCCGCGCCGGGCTTCGGCAGCAAGCCACCCGAGGAATGCGCTTCACGGAAACGCAGGTCGAGGTGCAGATGGCTTTCGCCGCCGGGGCGCGTGAAGACGAAGTCGGCCCTCGTCGCGCGATCAAGTTTGTCCTTGAGGTAGTTCACGCGGCGATTGACTTCGGTGTAGTCGATGCGCAGCGCGGGAATCATCCCTTCGCAGAAGCCGCTCATCGTCGCCGCCCGGATCGGATATTTTTTAGACAGCAGCTTGAGCGGTGCGGTGGCCGAGAACTGCGTCGGACACAGCAGCAGCGGATTGTCCGCGAACAGCCGGGCAAAGGGAATGGCCTGCGCGGGGTCGAGCGCGTCGGCGTTCTCCGGCAACGTTCCGCCCGTGTAGATCCAGCAGCTTTCTGGCAGATCGCCATTGTTGGTGTGTGCATTGCGGTAGAGCGCCAGCGTCGGTTTTATGCCCAGCACAGATTCCTGCCCAGATAGTTCTTCCAGCCATCCGAGTGCAATTTCACGACGTCGGCGCCAGTCGGCGTTGTCCACGACCCGCGCATCGGGCAGATCGACGAGAATGGCCAGCCTTTTTTCATCAGCGGCTGGTTGGAAAACGCGCTCCACCAAGGCCGCAAGCTCTTCGCTGCGTAAACGTTTGCTCATGGCATCTCCCTTTCTTCGGCATGTCAATGTATTACCGAACGACTATTTCTATTTAGACTGTAGACTGCCAAAATATCCCAATACAGGATATTTTAAACTGGGATTCATGATGTGTCAACATGAATTCCATCTGGTCGTCTTCCTATATGCTATTTCGTGTCAAGCTGCGCGAAATGCGTGAGCAAGCAGGTATGACGCAAGTGCAGTTGGCAACTCGCCTTGGCAAACCACAAAGCTACGTGAGCAAAGTGGAATCGGGAGAGCGGCAAATGGACTTCCTTGAAGTCAGAGACTATTGCGTGGCTTGTAAACGGGATTTTACGGAGTTCGTCGCAATGCTTGAAGCATTGTTGGCTCAATCGGCATAACCTCCCCCGCCCCACTTCCGCAGCAGGCGTAGCCTGGACAAGCGAAGCGCAGTCCGGGGGCGTATCGAACGACGCGAAGCGTCGCCATCCAACCAACGCCATCCGGCTCTGTGATCTGGATAGGGTCGAAAGCCACAGTTCAACACAACCGTGCCTTGGGCGCGCGCTGATTTTGAAACTGGCGATGCTACGCATCGTTTGGAACGATCCCCGGATTGCGCTTCGCTTGTCCAGGCTACGCTGGCTGGCAAAACGCGCCTGTCGCATGTTTATGTTTACTTCTACGAAATATGCGAAAATATCAGGATGACGTTATTTATTGCCTTCAAAAACATATATGGGAAACCGTCTTGGCAACAATCCAAAGCGCCGCATCGCTCCGATCAAATGCCTGTCTAATCAAGAGAAATTACGATTGGAAAGATCGGTGCGTTATGTCGGAAGCGGACATCACAAACGTAGTCCAGCCAACTATGGATTTTCGCGAGTCAATCCTCGCCCTACAAAATCGTTGTGTGATCTGGAACGATACATTCCGCTGGACGAGGCAATAAAACTTTTGAAAAACGGTATTCAGTATGGTCTTTTCAGTGAACCTCGGGATGATAGCTTTCCAAAGTTTATATGGAGCGTGTCAGACGAGGGCGAAGTGTTTGAAGCCAAAACCGATTCCAATGGTACTGGCGAATACCATGGATATCCCCTGGAAGAAGAAGACATGATGTATAAGTACGTAATGTTTACTTGGAAAGAAAGATGCCCAAACCTTGGTCAATAACGGCAAATTGGGAACTGTTGGAAACAGGCTCCCCGGAAGAGCGCGCCAGTTTTGCCATGCTTGGCATCTACGTTTACGGTTCCTGCCTGACCGAAGGGCATGACCGGCTTTCGCAAAGTATCCGCCAGGCCCCCTATTTGTCAGCGTATCACTTTGCAGAGTGGCTGGCTTGGAACTGGTGGCGCCTGCGTTGGGAGCCACGCAGAGTTTCACCTGAATGGGCTTCTCCGGAGTGGGAATTGTCACATGCGACAGCAAGTATCGGTAGCGGTTATATCTGGCCGAACATTCTCTTTATTTCTGATGGGGAAAATCTTGTACTGATCAGCAAACCCTCTCCTGAACGGGCGCGCACGCCATACCGTTACATCAACGATATTGTCAACGTGATTCCGGCAGTCGAATTTGAGAACGAAGTGGATATTTTTGTCGAAGCGGTCTTGCAACGACTGCAGGATCAATGGATTGTCAACAGCAATTTGAGCAATGTATGGAAAGCTGTGTTACATGAACGGCAAGACCCGGTTCTGTTTCGACAACGCAAATTGGAAGCTCTGTTGGGCGAAGATCCCGGTGAAATGGATGAAAATCAGTTGCAGAGGCTTTTAGACAACGCCGACGCCACTGGTCAAGCCGCGCTTGAAGAAATTGCCGCCAATCACAATCCTGGGCAGGAAATGCCTGATGTCCCGAAGCTGCTTGATCTAAGTCGCAGTTATGGAATTCCCACCAATCCGAAAGATCGGATTACCCTCCGGGATGGAGTGCCACGCGACGCGGATCGAGCATGGAAGTTGGGGGAAAATGCTGCACGAGAGCTTAGGAAACAGGAAAACATCCCCTTTGATGGTTCTATCACGGACGATCAGCTCACGAGCTTTTATGGCGCTCCCAAAGAACTGCTAAAGGTGCCAGATATAACAGGGCAACAACCAGACCTGTCCCTTGATTTGTTCATTTCTAATCAAGAAAGCCAAGTCATGTTGCGCTCCAAATACAAAAATGGGAGACGTTTCGAACTGGCCCGTTTGTTGGGCGATAGCCTGATCCATTCTTCAAGCGATCCCTTGCGTCCTGCCACGCGCTCGGCTACCTACCGGCAAAAGGCACAGCGTGCGTTTGCTGCTGAATTGCTCAGCCCTTTCCAGGCTGTTGACGAGATGCTAGAAGGAGACTACTCGATGGAAAGCCAACAAGATATTGCACAGCATTTCTTGGTGTCCGATTTGACCATACGTACGCAGTTGGTCAACCACGGGCGTATACCCCGCAGCGAACTTGGTGACTTCGACTGAGCGCTAGCACAATGCGGGTACTTGAAACCCCGTGTTTTCTCGAAGCTCATCATTCTGTGCTGGGGTTCGCTTGTCTCACTCCATCCTATGCGGGCTGGCTTAGGGGCAATGCTGTTTAGATACAAGCACAAGATGTTGCTCGCCCTGAACCTGTCAAAAGGCTATTGGGCTTAGGGGCGCGGAAACAGACGGCGAAGTCGGCTGTTGGAGCGTCCCTCTCGAAGCGATTGTTAGCGAGCGTAGCCTAGACAAGCGAAGCGCAGTCCGGGGGTCGTATCGAACGACTATAAGCGCCGCCAATATTCAACCGATGCCATCCGCCTCTGGGGTCTGGAGAGGGTCGAAACCTACCGTTCAACACCACCGTGCCTTGGACGCGCACTGATTTTGAAACTGGCGATGCTGCGCATCGTTTGGAACGATCCCCGGACTGCGCTTCGCTTGTCCAGGCTACGCGGGCTAAAATATCCAATTTCAGTTTTCCTGATCGAGTCGGTTGAGCACGGCCAGCGCCGCGTCGACGTCAGCCTCTGCCGCCATACCCCTGAAACGTGTTTCGGCATCGTAGACGGCCAGCGTTTGCACGCTGATTTCCGTAATCAGCTTGTTGACGCTCACTTGGCGTGCTTCCGCCACGTCCTT
>JAIRWW010000173.1 GCA_031268685.1 Azoarcus sp. | reverse complement strand
GTCGCCGTCTTCGTTGGCGTAGACGCCGTCGATGATGTCTTTTATGCGTTTGGTGATGGTGCGCGGCACGATGCCGTGCGCTTCGTTGAAGGCGATTTGCCTGTTGCGGCGGCGTTCGGTTTCGCCGATGGCCATGCGCATCGAATCGGTGCTGCGGTCGGCGTAGAGGATGGCCGTGCCGTGGATGTGACGGGCGGCCCGGCCTATGGTCTGGATGAGGCTGCGCCCGGAGCGCAGGAAGCCTTCTTTGTCGGCATCGAGGATCGCCACTAGCGATACTTCGGGAATGTCCAGCCCTTCGCGCAGGAGGTTGATGCCGACGAGGACGTCGAATTCGCCCAGCCGCAGGTCGCGGATGATCTCGACCCGCTCCACGGTGTCGATGTCCGAGTGCAGGTAGCGCACCTTGATGCCGTGCTCGGCAAGGTAGTCGGTGAGGTCTTCTGCCATGCGTTTTGTGAGCACTGTCACCAGCACGCGCTCGCCTACGTCGGTGCGGCGGCGGATTTCGCCGAAAAGGTCGTCGACCTGGGTCGCCGCCGGGCGCACGATGACTTCTGGATCGACGAGGCCAGTGGGACGCACGACTTGCTCTACTATCTGCCCCTGGTGCTCTTCTTCATATTTGGCCGGGGTGGCCGAGACAAAGATGGTCTGCGGCATCAGGCGCTCGAATTCTTCAAATTTCAGTGGCCGGTTGTCTAGCGCCGAGGGAAGGCGGAAGCCGTAATGGACCAGGTTTTCTTTGCGCGAGCGGTCGCCCTTGAACATGCCGCCAACCTGGCCGATGGTGACGTGGGATTCGTCGATGAATAGCAGTGCATCGGGTGGCAGATAGTCGATAAGGGTCGGCGGCGGCTCGCCTTGCCTGCGTCCGGCGAGATGGCGGGAATAGTTTTCGATGCCTTTGCAAAAGCCCATTTCGTTGAGCATTTCGAGATCGAAGCGGGTGCGTTGTTCGATGCGCTGTGCTTCGACCAGTTTGCTTTCGCGTTGGAAAAAAGCGGTACGTTCTTGTAATTCTGTTTTTATGGCTTCGATGGCTTTCAATACCGTGGCGCGCGGTGTGACGTAATGGCTGGAGGGGTAAACGGTGAATCGCCCCAGTTTGTGTTTTATGTGACCGGTAAGAGGATCGAGGAGTGTGAGCTGTTCTATTTCGTCGTCGAACATTTCGATCCGTAATGCGTATTCGGCGTTTTCTGCTGGAAATACGTCGATTACATCGCCGCGCACGCGAAAGGCGCCGTGCCGGAAGTCCATGTCGGCGCGCGTGTATTGCATGGCCACCAGCCGCGCGATCAGGTCGCGCCGGGAAAGGCGTTCGCCTTCGCGCAAATGCAGGATCATGGCGTGATAATCGACCGGATCGCCTATGCCGTAAATGCAGGAAACGGAGGCTACGATGACTACATCGCGCCGCTCCATGAGGCTTTTTGTGGCGGAAAGCCGCATTTGTTCGATATGTTCATTGATGGCGGAATCTTTTTCTATGAAAAGATCGCGCGACGGTACATAGGCTTCGGGCTGGTAATAGTCGTAGTAGCTGACGAAATATTCGACGGCGTTTTCGGGCAGGAATTCGCGGAATTCGGCGTAGAGCTGTGCCGCCAGGGTTTTATTCGGTGCGAGCACCAGTGCGGGCCGTCCCATGCGTGCAATGACGTTCGCCATGGTGTAGGTCTTGCCGGAACCCGTTACGCCGAGAAGGGTCTGGTGCATCAGCCCGTCTCCGATGCCCTGGCACAGTTGCCGTATTGCTTCGGGCTGATCGCCCGCCGGGGGGAAAGTCCGGTGCAGGCGGAAAGGGCTGCCGGGAAAAGTCTCGATGTCGACGGCAGGCGCAGGCGTGGATGTTTGCGCGGAGGGCGTTTCCTGTTTCATGCCTGGTTGCGGGTTGTTCGCCGGTATTCGACGAATTCGACAGCATGATCGTTATCCGCATCGGCGGGCCGGGGACTGCGTGAGATTTCTTTGAAATGCGCGCGATCGAAGGCGGGAAAATGGGCATCGCCTTCTACGTCGGCTGCGATTTCAGTCAGGAGCAGCGTATCTGCCCGGGACAGCAGGGCGCGATAGATTTCCGAGCCGCCGATGACGAACGCGCGCGCCGCTCCGGCGATGGCATCCAGCGCATCGCTGGCCGAAGCGAAGACTTCAGCGCCTTGCGCCGCGTAAGCCGACTGCCGGGTAAGTACGAGGTTGCGGCGTCCAGGCAGCGGCTTGCCGAGCGACTCCCAGGTTTTGCGGCCCATGAGCACGGGGTGTCCGAGGGTGGCTTCACGGAAGTGGAGGAGATCGGCTTTCAGCCGCCAGGGCAGGGTGTTGCCGCGCCCGATCACGCCATTGCGGGCGACGGCGGCGATGAGGACGATTTCGGGGGAGGGCGCGGGCGGGGTCATACGGCTACCGGCGCTTTTATGTGAGGATGGGGATCGTAGCCGTTCAGGGAGAAATCCTCGAAATGAAAGGCAAAAATGTCTTCGACGGCGGGATTGAGCGTTATTGTGGGAAGCGCGCGCGGCGAGCGGGCGAGTTGTTCGCGGGCTTGCTCGACGTGGTTGAGATACAGGTGGCAGTCGCCCCCCGTCCAGATGAAATCGCCTGGGCGGTAGCCGCATACTTGCGCGGCCATTAGGGTAAGCAGCGCGTAGGAGGCGATGTTGAAGGGCACGCCAAGGAAAATATCGGCGCTGCGCTGGTAGAGTTGGCACGACAATTTGCCATTGGCGACATGGAATTGGAACAGCACGTGACACGGGGGCAGGGCCATGCGGTCGACTTCGCCGGGGTTCCACGCTGTGACGATGTGGCGGCGGGAGTCCGGAGTGTTTTTCAGCCCGGCGATGAGTGCGGCGATCTGGTCGATGCTGCGTCCGCCGGCGCTTTCCCAGCGGCGCCACTGTTTGCCATAGACGGGACCGAGTTCGCCTGCTTCGTCTGCCCATTCGTCCCAGATCGACACGCCGTTGTCCTTGAGGTAGCGGATATTGGTGCTACCTTGCAAAAACCACAGTAATTCGTGGATGATCGAGCGTGTGTGCAGTTTTTTCGTGGTGAGCAATGGAAACCCGTCCCGGAGTGGAAAGCGCATCTGCCAGCCGAAGACCGACAGGGTGCCGGTGCCGGTACGGTCTGTTTTTTCGTCACCGTGTTCAAGAACGTGGCGCATCAGATCCAGATACTGTTTCACGGGAGTCTCCTGTTGAAACTTGTGGATTCTATCTTCTATCGGGGTTGCGGGTGATCGTAGGGAGCGGGAAATGACGGTAAATCTCATGGATGAATTTTTAGACCAGGAATCCGTGCCTTCGGATGCTGCGGATATGGCGCACATCGACCGGGCAGAGGGGATCGCTGCGGCAGCGAAGATGTATATCGCGGATTTGAAGCAGGAGAGTCCGGATTCGATGCTTTCCACGGCGGAGCGGGCGGCATTTGTCCTGGAAAGTTTTCTCGACGCGCTCGCGCTGTTGTGTCCCGAGCGGGAAACCGGGCCGGATCGCGCGCAATGGTCGGCGACGGCGCGTTTGTCGATGCGCGAGCTTGTCGATGCCCTGCGTGGTGTCGAGCAGGCTGCGCCGGGTTCGGTG
>JAIRWW010000093.1 GCA_031268685.1 Azoarcus sp. | reverse complement strand
GAAATGAAGTACGACATGTGCGGCGCCGCCAGCGTCATCGGCGTATTCAAGGCCATTGCCGCCATGGCGCTGCCGATTGACGTAACAGGCATAGTCCCGGCCACCGAAAACATGCCCGGCGGCAACGCCACTCGCCCAGGCGATGTGGTGCGCTCACTATCGGGCCAGACTATCGAAATTCTCAACACAGATGCGGAAGGGCGGCTCATTTTGTGCGATGCGCTCACATACGCCGAACAGTTCAAACCCGGCTGCGTCATAGACATTGCCACCCTCACCGGAGCCTGCGTCGTCGCATTGGGCAAGATTCCGAGCGGGCTGCTCGCCAACGACGACGAACTCGCCGAAGAACTGGCGCAGCGCGGAACGGATGCCGGCGACCGCGTCTGGCGTTTGCCTCTGTGGGAGGAATACCAGGACTTGCTCAAGAGCAATTTCGCAGATATGGCCAACATCGGCGGACGGTACGGCGGAGCCATCACGGCAGCAGCTTTTCTGTCCCGTTTCGCCACGGCATACAAATGGGCGCACCTGGATATCGCAGGCACCGCCTGGCTGTCGGGCGAGACCAAGGGTTCCACGGGCCGCCCGCTGCCTCTGCTGGCCGAATTCCTGCTCGCACGCGCCATGGCGGGCAAACACTGAGTTCCCAGGGAAAAACAGTGACGAGCGTCCAGTTCTACCACAACGCAGGCGATCCGCTCGCGCTCGCCTGCGAGTTGCTCGGCAAGGCGCATCGCGGCGGCCGCCGGGCAATTGTCATCAGCCCGGATGCTGCCCTGGCGCAACGGCTCGACCGCCAGCTATGGACAGGCGAACCCAGGGGTTTCATCCCGCATGTGATAAACGGCTCGCCGCTGGCGAGCGAAACGCCTGTCATCATCGGCATCGCCGGCGAAACGCAATGGCCGCACACTGATATGCTATTCAACCTTGCAAGCGGACTTCCCGCCGCCTGCGAACGCTTTCGCATGGTGATCGAAATCGTCGGACGCAGCGAAACCGAACTTTCCACGGCGCGAGCGCGCTGGATACATTACAAACAACAACAATTTCCGCTCAAGGTATTCGATGCCGAGCGTAGGATCGCCCTATGATTACCCGTTCCACTCCGCCGGGGCAGAACACACTCGGTGAAACCGAACTGGACGTCGCCAGCACCCTGATCAATGAAGCCAACGCCCTGCTGCGCCAGCATGGCGAAGACCCACACAATGACGGCACCGGCGACGACCTGCCTGTATTGACCGAAGTCATTTTCGACCTCGGAGAATCCAATACGCCCCTCACATCCTCGGCGGCACCCGGCGCCCGCAACGCGCCGCCGCCAAAGCCTCAAGCCGCATCGCCGCAAGCAAGTCAGGCGCCGCGCTCGCCAGAGCCGAGAATACCATCCGCAGCCGCGGCCATTCACCCTGCCGCCGCCCGCCCGCCCGCAGCGCCCGCGCCGCCGCCAAGGCCCGCTCCTACGCTTGCCGCAGCAGCGCCACGCACACCGGAGCCGCGGCCGCCATCCGCGGCCATCCCCCCTGCCGCCCGCCCGCCCGCGCCACAACCGCCACAGCGATCCATCGTGCCGCCAGCCGCAGTATCAACGCCGCGGGCGGTCGAACCACGGGTTCCGCCCATTGTGGCTCCTATCCGCCCGCCCGCGCCGCAAGCAGCCGGAACGGCACCACGCGCACCTGAACAGCGGCCCCCATCCATCGCCGCAATGCTGCCTCGCCCGCCGACGCCACAACCGAAACCGCAAGTTGCGCCACAGCCAGCCAAAGCCGCAGCGCGCGTAGCCGAACCACGAACCTCATCCGTTACCACCATTCCCCCCCATGCCGCCCGCCCGCCAGCGCCGCCACGGCCACAAGCATCTGACGCCGAACTGGCGCTGCGAACCGCAGCAGCCGCACGTCCATCCAGGCCGCCGCCGACAAAGCTGGAACCAATAAACCAGCCGCAGCCGCATGCCGAACCGGCGGCGGCACCATCTCATCAAGCCCAACCCGCGCCAGATACAGATACACGGATACAAGCCGTCGCCGAGGAACTGAAACAACTTGACTCTTTCATCGTCGGAGAAGTCGAAGCCTGGATGCGTGAAGAATTGCCGGCGCTGGTCACACGCGAAATCACAAAACTCAACGAGCGCCTGCGCACCGAGGCTATCGTGCATTTGCGCACGACACTGGTGCCACGACTATCGGAGCACATCGCCGAGCAAATCGACAAACTCACGCAAGACGGCAAACCGGACGCCTGATGGCCCAGGAAGCTCTGCATAATGCCGCTCGCACTGAGCTTGCCGAAGCGTTATTTCGCATGAAATTAATAACTTCGGCAGGCTTAACCTGAACAGACGGGGGGCTTGAGTTTACTTGGCCGCAGCTACCCTGACGCGCTTCTCCGCGCCAGCGCTTGGCGCTCTCAAAAAGCACAAGGGCCGGAATTTCCGGCCCTTGTGCTTTTTGCTAATCGAGAAAGCCGCTTTCTTATTGCAGCTTGATTTCCACATCAACGCCAGCGGGAAGATCCAGCTTCATCAATGCATCGACGGTTTTGTCGGTAGGGTCGACGATATCCATCAGCCGCAGATGGGTGCGGATTTCCATCTGATCGCGAGAGGTTTTGTTGACGTGCGGCGAACGCAGCAGGTTGAAGCGTTCGATGCGGGTCGGCAGCGGCACGGGGCCACGGACTACCGCGCCGGTGCGCTTGGCGGTATCGACGATTTCGAGCGCGGACTGGTCGATCAGCCGGTAGTCGAAGGCTTTCAGGCGGATACGGATTTTCTGGCTTTGCATGATGAATTTCCAAAGAGCGAGGCGCGCGG
>JAIRWW010000046.1 GCA_031268685.1 Azoarcus sp. | reverse complement strand
AGTGCGATTTTCAGTTCGCCGCCGGAGGCCACGTCGGCGCCGTCGACCCGTGCCGCCATGTGCGCGACCAATGCTGGCATCGGGTTGGCCTTGACTGCGTAGTGCAGCTTCAGGCGGGTGGGGAGCGCGGCCCGCAATTCTTCGACACGGCGCGTCAGCAGGGCACGGTCGTAGACATAGAATGGCGTGCGTCCGACGCGCGCGACCAAGTGCCTCAGGGAAGTGCCGCCTATGACCAATTCGCCGTTGCTGACCGGGAACTGCTTCATGGGAGCATGCAGGGGAGCGATTGAATTCATGATGTCGAACTTGATCGATGCGTTGGTGAGTATCCCATTGTTTTTACTTTACGCGAACCGCCGTGTCGCACCCGTCCATTTTCCACAATTCGCAAAAAAGCGTTTTGCGGTCGATTTTACCGTTCGGCGTGCGGGGCAGAGTCTTCGGGCGCACTTCGATTCTGGACGGAAGCATGTACGATGGCATACGGACACGGCATTCGGCCATAACCGCAGCCGCTAGCGCGGCGTCATCGCCTGTGTTTCCAGAAATAGGTGTAATGACAACGGCAATACTGTGCCCCAGCGCGTCGTGCGGCAGTCCGAAGGCGGCGCATTCGCCGATCAATCCTGTAGCGTGAAGAATTTCTTCGATTTCGGTGGGACTGACCCGATATCCCGAAGTCTTGATCGTTTCGTCGCGGCGGCCTATGAAGTACAGGAAGCCGTCTTCGTCGCGCCGCACGGTGTCGCCGGAAAATACCGCTATCTCTTGCAAGGCTGTTCCTGTCGCCGGCCCGCCGGTTCCAGAGGGCAGGGGCTTGTAGCGTTCGGCGGTTCTTTCAGGGTCGTTCCAGTAGCCGAGGCCGACCAGCGCGCCGCGCTGCACCAGTTCGCCCGCTTCGCCGGGTGCGCACTCGCTGCCGTCTTCGCGCAGCACGAGTACTTCGGCATTTGGGATGGCTTTGCCTATGGAGTCGGGACGGCGTCCGGCTTCTTCCGGCGGCAGGTACGTGGCGCGGAAGGCTTCAGTGAGGCCGTACATCAAATAGGGCTTGGCAGTGGTCAGCCTGGCGCGCAGGTGTTCCAACGTGGCGCGCGGCAGACGTCCGCCTGTGTTGGCGAAGTAGCGCAAATGTTCGCCAATGCCCGGCGGCCACGCGAGTTGCGCGAGTTGAATCCATAGCGGCGGCACAGCGGTCAGACCAGTTACACGCTCTCGTTCCATGGCTGTCAGCACGTCGCGCGGCAATAGGTAATTGAGCAGCGCCACCCGCGCGCCAACGGCGAAAGCCGTGGTCAGTTGAGAAAACCCGGCATCGAACGATAACGGCAAGGCTGCGAGCAGCACGTCGTCCGCGCGGTTTTCCAGGTAGTGCGCCACGCTTTGCGCGCCTGCCACCATGTTTCGGTGCGACAACACCACGCCTTTTGGGAGGCCGGTGCTGCCCGAAGTGTAGAGGATGGCGGTCATGTCGGCGTCGATGACGCGATGGCCGCCGCCACTTCCTGCCGACAAAATCTCGTTCCAGGGATGTACCTTGAACGGCTCGGCGGCTCGGATGTCTTTCTGTTCGCGTTCACCATGGACGGGGCCGCCGGTGAGCACGACATGGCGCAGTTCGGGACAGGCGGCGAGCGTTTCCGCGAGGACGGCGAAACGTTCTGCGCTAGTGACGAGCGTGTGCGCGCCGCTATCGGTCAGGATGTGACCGACTTGGGCAGGTTTAAGCACTGGATTGACAGGTACGAAAGCGCCGCCTGCGGCGGCTGCGGCGAAGCAGGCAATGACGGTCTCGAAGCGTTTGTCGAGCCAGACCGCCACCCGCGCGCCGCGTGTGAGACCAAGGCGGACCAAGCCGCCGCCGAAGGCGTCGACGGCATTGGCGAGCTGCTGGTAATCGAGTGTTTCGCCGTCCATGCGCAGCGCGGGAGCGCCGGGTGTGTGCATGGCGGTAGAAAATATCAGGTGATGGAGGAGGAAGGCGTGGCCTGGGCGCATGTTATTGGCTCATAGAAGGCACATATAATAGCCGCTCCGCACGGACGGGCGTACCATCCGTGGATTCCAAATTGCAGCGGAGTGGAGTGGGAAATTGGTGGACATCAAGCAGGAAGTATTGGTGGTGATTGATGAGGCACTGGGACTGGGCGGACGGGCGAAGAACTTCCAGTCCGACACCCCACTTCTGGGCGTGCTGCCCGAACTGGATTCCATGGCAGTGGTGGGGGTACTGAACTTGCTCGAAGAACACTTCGATTTCATCGTCGGCGATGACGAAATCGACGGTTCGACCTTCGCTACCGTGGGAACCTTGGTAGCGTTTGTCGAAAGCAAACTTGCCTGAACGGGCTGTGCGCCGTGGCTTCGGGTTTCACGCGCACCGTTTTTTTCCTGGAGACGCCGCGTGGGCAACGTTTTTGCATAGCGAACGCCCCAGCGGGACCGCCTCTGGGGACAGTGCTGTACTTTCCCCCTTTCGCCGGGGAAATGAGTGAATCGCGGCACATGGCTGCGTTGTCGGCGCAGGCTCTGGCTTCGCGTGGCTGGCTGGTATTGCAGCCGGATCCCGGCGGTTGCGGCGACAGCGATGGTGATTTCAGCAATGCGGCATGGCATGGCTGGATCGAGGATATGGATGCGGGCTGGAACTGGCTCATCGAGCGCGCTCCCGAAGGTCGCCGCTTGCTTTGGACCTTGCGCGCGGGCAGCCTGCTCGCCAGCGACTGGTTGCGCTCTGGAGAGCATCGGCCCGATCTGTTGATGTGGCAGCCGGTGCTCGATGGTGAACAATACCTTCAACAGCTTCTCCGCTCCGAATTGGCGCACCGGGCCTTCGTCGAAGCCGGTGCGCGTCCGACGATTACACGGATGCGGGAACTGCTCGACAGCGGCGAGGCGATCGAAGTCGCGGGTTACACCCTCTCGTCGCCGCTGGCGCAAAACATGGCGGCGGCGCGTTTCAGCTTGCTGGAAGGCTACGGCGGGCGCGTCATCATGATAGAGACTGGCCGAAGAAAGGGAGCGCCATCGTCGTCGCTGGCGGCCTTGCGTAAAACGCTTGCGGGTTCTGGCATTCGAGCGAGCGCCAGTAAAGTCGCCGGGCCTGCTTTCTGGCAAACGCATGCAAGCGGGGATGCACAGCCCCTGATCGAGAAAACACTGCTCATGCTGGACGGCTTGCGATCATGACGAACGCGGTGAACGTAAATTACGTCGAGCGGGCGTTTTTTTTCGATTGCGAAGGCGATTCGCTGCCGGGCATCGTCGCCTGCCCGCAGGGATGCGAAGATGCCGCGCAGCCAGCCAAGGCAGCGCTGTTTGGTGTATTGATCGTCGGCGGCGGATCACAATACCGAATCGGCCCCCATCGTCAATTTGTCCTGCTGGCGCGTGCGCTGGCGGCCGCAGGCGTGCCGTGCATGCGTTTCGACCATCGCGGCGCGGGCGATGCCACCGGATCTATGCGTACTTTTGAGTCGCGGCAAGCGGATATCCAAGCTGCGCTCGATGCTTTTTTTACCGAAGTGCCGACGCTTACCGGCGTCATGTTATGGGGCTTGGGCGACGGTGCCAGCGCCGCGGTGTTTTACGCCGGGGCAGATGCCGATCCCAGGCTGGACGGGCTTTTGCTGGTCAATCCCTTATTGCATGCTGGCACGCGCGCATTCCGGCATGGTTTTTTGCCGCGTTTGCGCTTGCATGCATTACGGAAGTTCTTCGGTGCTGGCGCTGTGCCTGTGCGCGCCTTGCGTGAGCGATGGCGCATCATGCACGGCGGCGGACGAAAGCGCGCCGATCATCCCGCATTGCCGGGCGGCGGTGAAGCCTTATCTGAACGAATGCGCTTCTTCTTGCAGGCGCTTTCCAT
>JAIRWW010000332.1 GCA_031268685.1 Azoarcus sp. | reverse complement strand
GATGGCGCGCACGAAACAACGGCCAATACGGCCATAGCCGTTGACTGCAATGCGGAATGTGGCGGAAGACGCGGAAGCTGATGAGGTCAAGGCTGTCATCAGGCTGTCTGGCAACGCTCGATCAATGCTCGACCGCAGCCAGAAGGATGCGTGAGTGCTTGGGTTTTTTGGCTCCTCGACCAGGGCTCGAACCTGGGACCTGCGGATTAACAGTCCGTCGCTCTACCGACTGAGCTATCGAGGAACAGAAGGCGCGCATTCTAGAGTGCGCGCGCCTTGCCGTCAAGAAAACCCAAGAGGGCTTTCCTGGAGGCGGCAGGGATGCAATGTTTCAATCCACGCCCGTAACCGGGCGACAAGACACGGAAGGGCTTACGCCCCTCCCGTGCCCGACTATCCCCCTGAAGGGGGAGGTTTCCAAGCGGAGTCAGTTTTTGATGAAACCGATGTGCCGTCACTGCGCCCTTGCCGCCATTCCGGTTTATTCGCCCTCTGGCTGCGGGGCTTCAAGCAGCGCCTTCATCGAGAGGCGGATCTTGCCGCGCTCATCGGTTTCCAGCACCTTCACACGCACGGCCTGCCCTTCCTTGAGGTAGTCGGCAACGCTATTGACACGCTCATTGGCGATCTGCGAGATGTGGAGCAGCCCGTCACGGCCCGGCAGAATATTGACGATGGCGCCGAAATCGAGCAGGCGCTGTACGGTGCCTTCATAGACTTTACCGACTTCGGCCTCGGCGGTAATCGCCTCGATCCGCGCTTTTGCGTCTTGCGCGCCTTCAGCGCTAACGCTGGAGATAGTGATGCTGCCGTCGTCCGAAATCTCGATCACCGTGCCGGTTTCTTCCTGCATGGCGCGAATCACCGAACCGCCCTTGCCGATCACGTCGCGGATTTTCTCCGGATTGATCTTCATCGTAAGCATGCGCGGCGCGTATTCGGAAACCTGCCCGCGCGCGCCTTCGATCGCCTGCTGCATCAAGCCAAGAATATGCAGGCGGCCTTCATTGGCCTGCGAAAGGGCGACCTTCATGATTTCTTTGGTGATGCCCTGGATTTTGATGTCCATTTGCAGGGCGGTGACGCCATTCACCGTACCGGCGACCTTGAAATCCATGTCGCCGAGGTGGTCTTCATCGCCGAGGATGTCGGTAAGTACCGCAAAGCGCTTGTCTTCCTTGATCAGCCCCATGGCGATCCCGGCAACGTGCGCCTTGGTCGGCACGCCTGCATCCATCAAGGCGAGCGAACCGCCGCAGACCGAGGCCATCGACGAAGAACCGTTGGACTCCATAATCTCGGAGACGAGCCGAATGGTGTAGCTGAAGTCTTCACGCTTGGGCAGAACGGCCAGCAGCGCGCGCTTGGCGAGCCGCCCATGGCCGATTTCGCGCCGCTTCGTACCGCCAAAGCGGCCCGTCTCGCCGGTGCAGAACGGCGGGAAGTTGTAATGCAGCATGAAGTTTTCGCGGTATTCGCCAGCGATAGCGTCGATGATTTGTTCATCGCGGCCAGTACCGAGCGTGGCAATCGCCAGCGCCTGGGTTTCACCCCGTGTAAACAAAGCCGATCCATGCGTGCGCGGCAACACGCCCATGCGGATGTCGATCGGGCGCACAGTGCGGGTATCGCGGCCATCGATGCGCGGCTCGCCGTTGAGGATGCGGCTGCGCACGATATCCGCTTCGAGCGAAAAAAGTATGTCTTTGACTTCGCTGTCAGAAGGCGGCTCGGCAGCATCGGCGACGGCGGCAAGCGTCGCCTTTTCGATTTCATCCAGGCGGGCGCTGCGCGCCGACTTGCTGGTAATGGTGAAAGCCTGTTCGAGATCGGCGCGGGCGAATTCGGTTACGCGCGCAATCAGCGCCTCGTTTTTGGGCGGCGGCTGCCAGTCCCATTCCGGCTTGCCTGCAATTTCGACCAGTTCGTTGATGGCGCGGATTGCGTGCTGCATCTGCTCGTGGCCGTAGACGACCGCGCCGAGCATGATTTCTTCGGAAAGCTCCTGCGCCTCGGATTCGACCATGAGCACCGCTGTCTCGGTACCGGCCACGACCAGATTCAACTGGCTGGCGGCAAGTTCGCTGGTGGTCGGATTGAGCAGATACTGACCATCGGCGTAAGCGACGCGAGCCGCGCCGATGGGGCCGTTGAAAGGCAGGCCGGAGACCGCCAGCGCCGCGGAAGCGGCGATCATCGCGGGAATGTCGGCATCGACTTCCGGGTTCAGCGACAGAACTATGGCGATGACCTGGACTTCGTTATAGAAGCCATCCGGGAAAAGGGGCCGGATCGGACGATCGATGAGGCGCGAGGTGAGCGTCTCCTTTTCGGTCGGGCGGCCTTCGCGCTTGAAAAACCCACCCGGAATGCGTCCGGCGGCATAGAACTTTTCGACATAGTCGACAGTGAGCGGGAAAAAATCCTGCCCGGGCTTGGCATCCCTGGAAGCGCATGCGGATGCGATCACGACCGTGTCGGCCATATTGACGATAACTGCGCCGCCTGCCTGGCGGGCGACTTCACCGGTTTCGAGGGTGACGGTATGCGCACCCCAGGTGAAGGTTTTCTTGGTTGAAGTAGGCAAGTGGAATTCCTCTCGGTTATTGCAGCAGACTACAACTGCAAGGGCACATGGGCCCGGAAACGACAAAAGCCGGAGTACCCCTTGCGGGCCACCCCGGCTCTGCCGGAATCATCCCGCTCGCGCGGGGGTTGTCTGGGGCGCTGTCTGGCCGGGCACTTGGGCTGGCTTACTTGCGCAGGCCCAGCCGTTCGATCAGCTTGCGGTAGCTCTCGGCATTCCGGTCTTTCAGGTAGTCGAGCAGCTTGCGGCGGCGGCTGACCATTTTCAGCAGACCCCGGCGGGAGTGGTGATCCTTGCCGTTAGCCTTGAAATGACCGGTCAGGCCGTTGATGCGCGCGGTCAGGAGCGCGACCTGGACTTCCGGCGAGCCTGTGTCGCCCTGGGCGCGCTGGTAGTCGGAGACGATCTGCGCTTTGGTCGTAATGTCGAGAGCCATGTGTTTTACTCTTTGGTCGTGTTCGGTTCAAATCAGAACCGGCGATTCTATCACCGGGCACGACACAGGGGAATATCAAGAGAAGCCCCGATTGGAGCCGGAGCATTAAATTTTGCGCAATTGCGGAGCGCCGGCGTCCTGTCCCGTTGATTTATCATCCACGACTTCCCACGCAGCTGTTCACTCCAAAAGGGTTATACATGAGCGTCATACTAGTCACAGGCGGCGCGGGCTATATTGGTTCGCACACCTGCCTTGCTTTGCTGCGCAGCGGCCATGAAGTAGCAGTCATCGACGACTATTCCAACTCATCGCCGCTTGCTCTCGAACGGGTAGAACGCCTCGCGGGCCGCCGTTTCCGCGCCGTTCTGGAGGCCGATGTCGCCGATACGGCGGCGCTGGACAGCCTTTTCTCCAAGCACAAGATAGAAGCAGTCATTCATTTCGCCGCCAAAAAAGCAGTCGGCGAATCGGTGCGCATTCCGCTTGCCTACTACCGGAACAATATCGGCGGCCTTTTGGCACTGCTCGAACGGATGACGCATCACAGCGTAAAGCGGCTGGTATTCAGTTCATCGGCGACCGTCTACGGCAATCCCGCCAGTGTACCGATCACCGAAGATTTTCCGCTCGCCGTAACAAACCCCTATGGCCGTACCAAGCTGATGAGCGAAGAAATCCTGCTCGATGCAGCCGCCGCCGATCCCGCCTGGAAAATAGCCCTGCTTCGCTACTTCAACCCCGTCGGCGCAGATTCCAGCGGGCTGATCGGCGAAGACCCCGGCGGCATTCCAAACAATCTCATGCCCTACGTTTGCCAAGTTGCGATCGGCAAGCTTCCCGAGTTGCAAGTCTTCGGCGACGATTACCCGACGCCCGACGGCACCGGCGTGCGCGACTACATCCACGTCTCCGATCTCGCCGCCGGACACATCGCGGCGCTCGCCAAACTCGAAACCCTTCCGCCAGTGAGCGCGATCAACCTCGGCGCAGGGCGCGGTTACAGCGTACTCGAACTCGTGCGCGCCTTCGAGGCGGCATCGGGGCGCCCAGTACCATACCGTATCGCCCCCCGCCGCGCGG
>JAIRWW010000327.1 GCA_031268685.1 Azoarcus sp. | reverse complement strand
CTGCGACCTGGTGCGTTGATCGTGGCCGACAACGCCGACGCCAGCCCGGAGTATCTGGCGCGCGTGCGCGCAGTCGACAGCGGATACCTGTCCGTACCGTTCAACGAAGGCGTGGAACTTTCCATGCGACTCGGCTAAGCCGATTCCCCGCAAGTTTACGAAAGATGGAATCGATTGATCTGGCTGGCGAAGCCGCCGTCGGGCGGGCTACGTCCGCTGCCTCGGCGCTGCCGGCGAAGGGGCCATGAGAAGGAGTGCAGCATGTTTGAGTTTCTGAAACCAAAGCGCAGGCGAGCTGACGCAGAGGTCGTTGCCGTCAAAACAATCTCGCCGCATGTACGGCGCATTACGCTAGGTGGACAGGAGGTTGCGGCCTTCCTGGAGACCGATGGCATGGATGCGCCGGGCGCATGGCTGAAGGTTTCTTTTCCCAATGGCCACGTGCGGGCGTACACGATTCGCCGTATCGACCGTCAGGCGGGTACCTTGGACATGGAGTTCGTCTTGCACGAACACGGTGGCGTCTCCGGTCCGGGTTCGGCTTGGGCTAGCCAAGCCCGAATAGGAGAGCGGCTCGGCATTGGCGGTCCGCGTGATGCTAGGTTCGCCCTGCCGCCTGATGCTTCCTGGGTCATTCTCGCGGGCGACGCGACGGCGTTGCCAGCCATTCAGTCCATTTGCCAGGTCCTGCCCGCAGGGGTCAAGGCCGAGATATACGCAGAAGTGCCTTTGCCGGCGGATCAGCAGGCGATAGAGAGTCCGGCGCAGCTTGAGATCAGTTGGCTGCATGAGCAGGCAGCGCCCGGCTCAGCCCTCTGTCAGGCGCTTTTGAGCAAGCCACGTCCCAATGGCGACGGTTACATCTGGGCCGCAGGCGAATCGGGAGCCGTGCGCACCTTGCGCGCTCACTTCCTTCAATCGTATGCAATGCCCCCGCGGAGGATCAGTGCGATGGGGTATTGGAAGGTAGGCCACGCTGCCCATCGAGGCGGCGGCTAGGTCGAGCAGGATCTGATCATCTGCCGGGCCTTGTGCGGATCTGCTCTCTGCGCCCGTTCTGGATGGCAAGATGATCGAGGCGGGGGAGATTTGACTACGTTTCAACCCGCTTTTGCGAATACCCAATAAGAAAACCAGTCTCGGCAGGCGAGTATCATGCCGTCGCTCAGGCTGTCGCCATTTCCGCCGCGGCGCGGTAATGGCGCTGCGCGTCGGCTGGACGTTCCAGACGGTCGAACAGGTGCGCCAGCGCCAGATGGGTGTCGATTTCCGGTTTTTGGCCCAATGAGGCCGCGTAGTAGCTTTCGGCTTTGCCCCATAGCCCGGAGTCGGCGCATAGACGCCCGAGTGCGAACAGCAGGCCGGAATCGCTTTTGTGTTTGCGCAGCCATTCTTCGCCTTTGGCAAGACCGCTGCCCGAGTCGGCGCAATATGCATAGAGGCGGGCCAGGCCGCTGTCCCATTCGTCGTCAAGCAGGCGCTCAAGCGTGCGGCGCACGATGCGGCCATTGCCTGCGCGCGCCAGGAGCGGAACGGCTTCCGTGATGAGTTGGCGGTCGTCGCGCTCTTTGGCGGGAATGGTTTCCCATACTCTGGCAAGGGCGTCGGGGCTGTCCGTCGTTTCACGCAGTCTTTCGATGTTGGCGCGGCGCAGGAGCGGCTGCGCTTGTTCTTCGGTGAGCGCTTTGTGCTTGCGCAGCTGCCGGGTGAGTTTCAGTACTTCTTCCCAATTTTGCAAGGCCGAGGCGACACGTAGCGACAGGCGCAGGGCGGCGATGTGGCGGTGGCCTTCCTGCCGGAGTGTTTCCAGTTTTTTGGCGGCTTCTTCAAAGTTGCGCGAATCTATCGCTAATTCGGCTTCGGTCATGAGCCGCGCAAGCCGCGCTTTTTTTTCTCCGCTGCTAAGCCGTTCCATCCAGTCGCGATAGCGGGGTTCGTCGCGCAGCGCGTGCGCCGATCTGGCTGCCAGCAGAACCGCTGTGGCGGGGTGGTCGCTGGCCGCATAGGCTTTCCCTGCGGATTTCAGGGCCTGGGCATAGCGTCCTTCATGAAAGGCCAGCAGTGCTTCGCGCAGGGCGCTGTCGGCGCGCAGACGCCGCCTGCGTTCGCGCCATTGCCCGATGACATTGGGCAAGGCCGCAGCGTTCTGGAGCAGGCGGGCAAGGAGATGGGCCGCTATGAAGCCGATGAGTAGCAGCACGGCGAACAGTTTGACCGACATCTGGAGATGCCAGTGCGGTACGAAGAAGTACACGTCGCCCCAGTTGCGATCTACCAGCATGGCAAGACCTACCGCTACGGCAAAGAGGATGATGAGCCAGATAAGGACGCGCATGGCCGGGTTCTCAGGGCTGCGCCGGGGGCGGGGTTTCTTCGTCGGACGGGTCTGCGGCATCCGCATCCGGCGCGTCGCTGTTTCGTGCAGGCGGCGCGGACGGAAGGCGGCTCCCCGCACGGCTGCGCGGCGCTTCCAGGCTGCGCAGGGCGGCAAGGCTTTCGATCAGTTCGTAGCGCTTGACGCCGACAGGCATGGCTTCGAGCGTGCGCAAGCCGTCGACTGCTTTTTTGACGTCCGGATCGTGCATGTCGAAGAAACGTTCGATCCAGTTCCGCGCTTGGGTGAGGTCGGCAGCATAGGTGTGGCCGTCGCGCGCGAGCAGGGCCAGCCGCGCGGTCAGGAGGCGGATTTTCAGGTTTTCGCGCAGGAAGGCGTTTTGCGCAGGGGAAAGGAGGACGGGGTCGGTTTCCGCGTCGGTGCGCTCGATTTTGACCAGCGAGCGCAGTTCGTCCCAGATGTCGCCAAGAAGCGCCATGGCAAAGCCTGCGATATCCGAGTCCCCTGGGTCGACGGCCCTGGATGGCGGCGAGGCAGTGGAAGTTTCGCTCATGTAGGCAAGCGGCAGGGTGTCGACTTTGGCAAGCATTTGTTCGAGGCGCAGGGCGGTGTCTGGTATGTCGAGATGGCCTTGTTGATCCAGCTTTTCGATATCTGCCGCAAGGCTGCGCCGCAGGGGGGCGAACTGGCCATGGTCGTTTTGTTCCAGCCGCATTTGTGCGCCGCGGAGTGCGATCAGGGCGGTTTCGACGTTGCCCGCGTATTGAAGCTGCTGGCTGGCTATTGTGACGGCTTGCCGGATTTCCGCGATTATGCGTTCTTCTTGCGAACGCGAAAATTGCTGGTAGAGGTTTTCTAGCGCTACGGTCTGGCCTTCGCTTCTGTCGATTTTTGTGTCGATGGCGCCGAGCCTGTATTTCAGGGTGGCGAGTTGTTGCGCCAGATCTTGTGTTTCAGTGGCGGCTGCTTCGGTGTCCGCCAGTTTTCCGCCAAATTCTTTGTGCAGGGCCGCGTCGACGGTATGCCATTCGCGCGATTGCCATAGTGTGTAGGCGGCGAGGATGAGGGAGAGCAGGGCCAGCAGCAGCGCCCAGCCCGCAGCGCCGCTGCGTGGGGCGGGAGCGGCAGCCGGTGCGTCATGGCGGGGCGGCGGGGGGGCTGGCGGGTGTTTTTCGGCGGGATACGAGGCCGGGGCTGGAGCTGCCTTCGGCACCGATGTTTCTGGCGCGGTTTCGGGCAAGGCGCTGCCGGAATTGGCGTCGGGGGATTGGGATGCAGGCGAGTTCATGTCAGGAGTTTACCCAAAGAACGCGGCGAGTGCGCGTAACAATGCGTCATCGCCGCCTTCTACTGTTACGACTCGTGTCAGGCCATGGGCGCGGCAGCGCGCGGCGATGCGCGGGTGGGAGGCGAAAACGGGCAGCCCCGCGAGCTGGGCCAGCCCCGCCGCGCCAGTGAGTCGGGCGAGGTTGTCAGCGCCTTCGCCGCTGGTAAGCAGCAGGGCATCGGCTTCGCCACGTTCGGCTAGCGCCAGCAGCGGCGCGGGATCGGTTTCGGGGCAGCGCCGCTGGTAGCAGGAAAGGTATTCGACGCGCGCGCCGCGCGCGGTGAGTGTCTCGCCCAGTAGTTCGCGTCCGCCGTTGCCGCGCAGGATAAGCACTGCGCGGCCATGTATGGCTTCGGGTGCGAATGTGGGCAGAGCCAGCACGGTTTCGCTGTCGAAACCGTTTTCTGGCGCAATGACTTCGCTAAAGCCACGCGCGCGAAGGGCGCGGGCGCTCCCTTGTCCTACTGTTGCCACGCTTAGGCCATGCGGCCAGGAACGCAGTTTCTGCAGTCCGTCCAGCCCATGCTCGACTGCGTTGGAGCTGACGAAAAAGGCGAGATCGAATTCATCGAGCCGCGCCGCGACAGGCGCGAAGACGTCTGGGTCGCTGGGGGGGAGGATTTCCAGCAACGGAAAGCGGAAAGCATGCCCTCCTTCCGCTTCGATTGCACGGCACAGCGCTCCGGCCTGCGCGGACGGGCGGGTTACGACGGTTGTTCGTCCGGCAAGCGCGCCGCTCATCCAAGGTCTGCCAGGATTTCTCCGGCCCCCTGGGCGAGCAGGCTATCGGCTAATTCCTGCCCGATGGTTTGCGCTTCGCCCGGCGCGCCTTCGCGTTCGCCGCGCACGATACGGCTGCCGTCGGGGCGGGCGACGAAGCCGCGCAGCCAGAGCATGCCGCCGCGTATTTCGCCGTAAGCGCCCAAGGGCAGGTCGCAACTGCCCGCCAGTGCGCAGGCGAAGGTTCGCTCGGCGCTTACGCAAGCCGCCGTGTCGGCATCGTCCAGTGTTTGCAGGCAGGCAAGCAGATCGGTTCGCGCAGCCAGGCATTCGATGCCTAGCGCGCCTTGCCCGGCGGCGGGCAGCGAGGTTTCGGCGGGGAGGATTGCGCGTATGCGTTCTTCGAGGCCCAATCGGCGCAGACCGGCGGCGGCGAGGATGATGGCGTCGAATTGCCCTTCGGCGAGCTTGCGCAGGCGGGTGTCGAGATTGCCGCGCAGGTTGGCGACGGCTAGAAACGGATAGCGCGCATGAATTTGCGATGCGCGCCGCAGCGAGGATGTGCCGACGACCGCGCCCGGCGGCATTTCGTCGAGCGAGGCGTAGCGCCCGGAGACGAAGGCATCGAGCGGCGTCTCGCGCGCCGTCACGCAAGCCAGCGCGAATTCGCTGTCCATGAGCATCGGTACGTCTTTCATGGAATGCACGGCGATGTCGGCGCGGCCATCGAGTAGCGCCGTTTCCAGTTCTTTGACGAACAGGCCCTTGCCGCCCACTTCGGCCAGCGGGCGGTCGAGGATGCGGTCGCCCCGCGTGGTCATGCCGAGTAGCGAGACGCGGCAGTCGGGATGAAGCGCTTCCAGGCGCGCTTTGATGTGTTCGGCCTGCCACAGCGCCAGGCGGCTTTCACGGGTGGCGATGACGATGCGTTCGGGGGGAGAGCAAGCACTCACGGCGAAATTCTCTTGAAGACGGGCAGGCAGAAATAAATACCGGGGCTGATGGATGCCCACGCAAAAACCGGGGTTGATTCTAGCTTCTGACAAGCAATTTCGCACGGGTATTCCCCAGCGCACAAGCGATGCGTCTGCGGATAGAATGCATGCCGGAGGAGGAGACAACCGGTCTGCGCGACGGTCCTTCCCGCCAATAAATCGTCCATCGGTGCGCCTGCCCTTCTCCGTCCGGAGAATGCGGTACTGGTGCGTTCAGGAGAAAAGGGAAATGAAATCAAAAAGACTTGAAATCGAGCAAGTCGCATCTTTTTTGCGCGACGGCATGACCATCATGTATGGTGGTTTCATGGGCAATGGCACGCCGCCGCGCATCATGCAGGCCATTCTGGATTCCGGCGTCAAGGATCTCACGGTGATTGGCGACGATGCGGCTTTCAGCGACGCTACGAAAGGCCCGGAAGGCATCGGCCTGTTGATACGCAACAAGCGGGTCAGGAAGCTTATCACCGGCCATATCGGCCTGAACAAAGAAGCGCAGCGGCAGATGATTACCGGCGAACTGGAAATCGAACTCTGCCCTATTGGCTCTATCGCCGAACGCTTGCGCGCGAAAGGTTCCGGCTTGGGCGGCGTCCTGACGCCGACTGGCGTTGGTACTTCGGTCGCCGAGGAAAAACAGGCGGTCAGCATTAACGGGAAGCAGTTTGATACCAAGCAGACGATCAACATCAACGGCAAGGATTATTTGCTGGAATTGCCGCTTTCCGCCGATCTTGCCGTGTTGGAAGCCCACAAGGCCGACAAAATGGGCAACCTCGTTTATTACCGTTCGATGCGAAACCACAATCCATTGATGGCGCTCGCCGGCGATACGGTCATCGTGGAAGCGCACGAAATCGTTGAAATCGGCGATATTGATCCCGACCACGTGATGACTCCCGGCATTTTGGTCGACCACATCGTCTATCCCTGGTAAGAGGAGCACATCATGACTCGTAAAGAACTGAGCGCCAAGGAATTCATCGCCCGCCGTATCGCGCTGGAATTGAGGGATGGGGATGTAGTGAATCTCGGTATCGGCTTGCCGACGCTGGTCGCCAATTACCTGCCGAAAAATGTGCACCTCATTTTGCAGTCGGAAAACGGTTTTCTCGGCATCGGCCCCGTGCCGAAAGA
>JAIRWW010000298.1 GCA_031268685.1 Azoarcus sp. | reverse complement strand
GCGTCTATAACGTAACGCCGCGTCCATCGCCCGATGGCGCAAAACTGGCTTTTGTGACCCGTAGCGAAGGGCGCTTCAGGGTTGCCGTCATGGATATCGCCAGCCGCCAGATCATGCCTCTAACAGATTCAGCGCGCGACGAATCACCCAGTTTCGCTCCCAGCAGCAATATGATACTTTACGCCACGGACATTGGCGGTAGAGGCATGTTGTCGGCCACTTCTGTCGATGGCGCTGTAAAACAGCGTTTATCGGTACACGCGTCCAATGTCCGGGAGCCTGCCTGGGGTCCTTAGCAACAGTAACCGTTTCGATTTTTCACTCAACCACGGAGATACTATCGTGAAAAAACTGCTGCTTCCTTCATTAGTGGTTCTCGCGCTTGCCGCATGCGGAACCGATCCGGCGACAGAAGAAGCTGTCCTCGATGATGCCGCTAATAACAAGACAAACATTCCTACTGTGGACACTAGTAGGTCCAGAACTTCCTCCAATCTTGGCCCGCGGGATCAGGTTGGCGGCAATAGCGTGTTCTTCGATTACGACAGCTACGTCATTCGTAGCGAAGCCCGTCCATTGATCGATGCCCACGCCAAGCGTCTGGCCCAGGAATCAGGCAGTAAAGTGACTATTCAAGGCAATGCCGACGAACGCGGCAGCCGCGAATACAATCTTGCTCTTGGCCAGAAACGCGCCGAGGCCGTGCGCCGCGCTCTCCGCTTGCTGGGTGCGCGCGATGCACAAATCGAAGCGGTCAGTATGGGTGAAGAACATCCGGCCTGCACTGACTCCACGGAATCTTGCTATGCCCAGAACCGGCGTGGCGATTTTGTTTACCTGGGTCGCTGAAACACCCAGCCAAGGCTGCTAAAGCCAATACTGTCGGGTATGCAGTAAAAGATACCGTTCGCCCTGAGCCTGTCGAAAGGGCATTCTCCCCATGAAACCTGGGGCTTTGACAGGCTCGGTCCGAACGGATATGTGTTCCTATCCCAAGTTTCCACAATAGAAAAACAGACCCCGGCTATTAGCCGGGGTTTTGTTTTGCAAGGAAGGAAAAAAGGGCTGCGTTTCGGCAGCCCTCGTTTCTGCGGATCGCGCGGCGTGTGCCCTTATTGCTCGCCGAGAATTGACACGGTAATCGGCACCACGACATCGGCGTGAAGCGCGATATCGATCTGGACATCTCCGACCTGTTTCAGATGCCCGTCCGGCATTCGGATCGCTGCGCGCTCGACTTCGAAACCTTGCGCTGCAAGCGCTTCGGCCACGTCGATATTGCTTACCGAACCGAAAAGACGTCCGTCCATACCGGCTTTGCGGGTGATCTGGACCATCAGTCCTTCAAGCTTGGCGCTTGCCGCTTGCGCCGCAGCCAGTTTGTCGGCCTGACTGCGTTCGAGTTCGGCGCGCCGGGCTTCAAACTCGGCTTTGTTGGATTCAGTGGCGCGCTTGGCGAAACCTTGCGGGATCAGATAATTGCGGGCATAGCCGTCCTTGACCTTGACCACGTCGCCCAGCGAACCGAGATTGCCGACCTTTTCGAGCAGAATGATTTGCATGACCCTGGCCCCCTTACTGATGCAGATCGGTGTAAGGCAGCAAGGCTAGAAAGCGCGCCCGCTTCACCGCGACCGACAACTGACGCTGATAGCCCGCCTTGGTGCCCGTGATGCGCGCGGGCATGATCTTGGCGTTTTCGGTAATGAAGTCCTTGAGGACATCCACATCCTTGTAGTCGACTTCCTCGATCTTTTCGGCCGTGAAACGGCAGAACTTGCGACGCTTGAACAGGCCGCGGCCACCGCGGTCTTCTTTTTTCTTGAGCTTGGACTTGGGCTTGAAAGCCATTTTCAGTTTCCTTCCATGAATTCGATTACGTTCAGATGCAACACCGGCACACGGCTACGCACGCTTTTTGCCGCCATGAACCCCATGACCGATACGCTTGTTCCGGGAGCTGCCGCTGCCAGCGTCTGCGCCAATTCGCCGATTGCCATAGCCGACAGTTCCAGCTTGGTTTCGCGCGCGATTCCTGCTTCGATCTGCTGGGACTCATGCGCAAGCACGCAGGACAAAACCGGTATGCCAGCCGGTGTGCGCCGCAGAGCCGATATCTCGACAATGCGCGCCGCCAGCCGAAACTCGTTGACGGCTTCCGTTGTCACCTCAGGCTGGGGCCGGTTCGGTGGTTCCGGATTCGGCTACGACGGGTTCGCTTTCACCTTCCGCCGCAGGCGCGCCGGCGAGCGATCGAGATTTTTCTTCCTTCATCATCGGTGAAGGCGCGGTAACCGCTTTCTTCATCTTGATGGTGATGTGACGCAGCACAGCGTCGTTGAACTTGAACGCATGTTCGAGTTCGGCGAGAGCTTCGCTATCGGTCTCGATATTCATGAGCACATAGTGGGCTTTGTGCACTTTCTGGATCGGATAGGCCAATTGTCGGCGGCCCCAGTCCTCCAGCCGGTGAATCTGGCCGTTGCGGGCGGTAACGATGCCCTTGTAGCGTTCAATCATCGCGGGCACCTGCTCGGACTGATCCGGGTGCACGATGAAAACTATTTCATAGTGTCGCATTGAGACTCCTTTCGGTTATGTTCAGCCCCCCGGTATGCGAGAAACCAGTGGAGCAAGGGAAAGTCCGCCATTCTGACAGAACGCCGACGGATCGCGCAAGCCATGGGCGAAGCAATATTGTCAACAAACAGATTTATCCAGTGATGCGCCCTGGCTTCAGCACCCACAAAACCATTGGCGTTTCTTTACTTTTTCGTTACCTGGCCTTGATTTCGATCATGGCGATCATGGCATGGACAAAGGCCATGTTTTTGCGGCGCTCGCCCATATCCCGCGCCGCCGCTATCATGTGAAGATTTTCTGTCCCCCTGAGGCTTGGTAAATCATGATCTTCGATATCGACAACGAAACGCTTCCCCGCGAAACCCTGCAAGTCCTGCAACTGCATCGCCTTCAGTCCATGGTGGCGCGCTGCTACGAAACCGTGAAGTTCTACCGCGAGGCGATGGACGAACTGGAAGTCAAGCCGCATCACATCCAGACGCTCGCCGATGTCAAGCTGCTGCCATTCACCAAAAAAGAACAACTGCGCGACAACTATCCCTACGGTATGTTTGCCGTGCCGCCTGACCAAGTGGCGCGGGTGCAGGCATCTTCCGGCACATCGGGCAAGCCCGTGGTGGTCGGCTATACGCGGCGCGACGTTGCCAACTGGGGGGAACTGGGCGCGCGCTGCCTGGGCGCGGCGGGGCTGGCGCCCGGCGACCGGCTGCACAATGCCTACGGCTACGGACTTTTCACCGGCGGCATGGGGCTGCATGGCGCGGCAGAAACCTTCGGCATCACGGTCATTCCCATGTCCGGCGGGCAGACGCAAAAGCAGGTAATGCTGCTCTCCGACCTCGCGCCCAGCGCCCTGAGCTGTACGCCTTCCTACGCCCTCAACATCACGGAAGAAGCCGAAAAGCTGAACATCGACATCCGCAAGCTGCCGCTCCGGGTCGGTCTCTTCGGCGCGGAGCCGTGGAGCGAGGAGATGCGCTACGAACTCGAATCGCGCATGGGCATCGATGCGCTCGATATTTACGGCCTTACCGAACTCATGGGGCCGGGCGTCGGCATAGAGTGTCTGGCGGCCAAGAAAGGGCTGCACATATGGGAAGACCATTTTCTCGTCGAATGCGTGGATGTCGACTCCGGCGAACCTCTGCCGCCGGGCGAGAGGGGGGAAGTCGTCATCACCTCGCTCACCCGCGAAGCCTTCCCCATGATGCGCTTCCGCACCAGGGACATAGCAGTGCTGGACGAAGCGCCGTGCAAATGCGGGCGCACGCACGTCCGGATGAGCCGCGTCAGCGGACGTTCCGACGACATGCTGATCATTCGCGGCGTCAACGTGTTTCCGACGCAGGTGGAAGCCATCCTGATGCGCACCGAAACTCTATCGCCCTTTTATCAACTCGAAGTCTTCCGCGAAGGCCATCTGGATTCGCTGCGCATCAACGTAGAGGCCAGCCCGCCGCTCTACGCCAAGGGGCAGGACTACATGGATCGCGTCTCGGCCAAGGTGCGGAAAGACATCAA
>JAIRWW010000311.1 GCA_031268685.1 Azoarcus sp. | reverse complement strand
GCCGGCAAAACGACCCTGATCTCCTGCCTCGCCGGCTTGGTGCGCCCCGATTCCGGCCAAGTGCGCGTGATGGGTTTCGACGTGCAGGGCGACTACCGCGAGGCGCGTCGGCAGTTGGGCGTCGTGCCGCAGGAGCTGGTGTTCGATCCGTTTTTCACGGTGCGCGAGACATTGCGCATCCAGTCCGGCTATTTTGGCTTGCGCCGGAACGACGACTGGATCGACGAGGTACTCGAAAACCTCGACCTGACGGCCAAAGCGGAAACCAACATGCGCCGCCTGTCCGGCGGTATGAAGCGGCGCGTGCTCGTCGCCCAGGCCCTTGTACACAAACCGCCCGTCATTGTGCTCGACGAGCCGACGGCGGGCGTCGACGTGGAACTGCGCCAAGGGCTGTGGCAGTTCGTGCAGCGCCTAAATGGTGAAGGGCACACGGTCATTCTCACCACGCACTACCTCGAAGAAGCCGAAGCGCTCTGTGAGCGGATCGCCATGCTGAAACAGGGGCGTGTCGTCGCGCTCGATTCGACGCGCGGCCTGCTGGAACGTTTCTCGGTATACAAGCTGGGGTTGAGAATCGAGTCCGCGGACAGGTTGCCTGAAGCGCTCTCACGGCGCGCCACATGCTGCGAGGGCTATCTCAACTTCCATCTCGGCGGCTTCGACGAAGTCGAGCCGCTGCTTGCCGCAGTTCGTGAATCGGGGTGTCCGCTCAAGGACGTGCGCCTCACGACGACCGATCTGGAGGACGTGTTCGTCGAAGTCATGCGCGGGCAGGATGTCGAAAGGACGGCACCGGCAAAATGAGCGGCTTTCGCACTCTCCTTTATAAGGAAGTCTTGCGCTTCTGGAAGGTCGGTTTTCAGACCGTGGCGGCGCCGGTGCTCACGGCGCTCCTTTATCTGCTGATCTTCGCGCAAGTGCTGGAAAGCCGCGTCGAGGTCAACGACCTCCCCTACACGGCCTTCCTGATTCCCGGGCTGATCATGATGTCGGTGTTGCAAAACGCCTTCGCCAACAGCTCGTCCAGCCTGATCCAGGCCAAAGTGACCGGTAGCATCATTTTCGTGTTGCTGCCGCCGATCTCCTATGGCGAATTCTTCCTGGCCTACGTCGGCGCGGCGGTGCTGCGCGGCGCGATGGTCAGCGTGGGTGTGCTGGCGGTTACCGTATGGTTCGCGCCGCTGCAATTCGCGGCGCCCCTGTGGATTCTCGCCTTTGTGCTGATCGGCGGCGGCATCATGGGATCGCTCGGCATGGTTGCGGGCATCTGGGCGGACAAATTCGACCAACTGGCGGCCTTCCAGAATTTCCTGATTCTGCCGCTGACCATGCTCTCCGGCGTCTTCTTCTCCATCCATTCGCTTCCCTCCTTCTGGCAGAAGGCTTCCCACTTCAACCCCGTCTTCTACCTGATCGACGGTTTTCGTTATGGCTTCTTCGGCGTTTCCGACGTCTCGCCCTTCATTAGCCTCACCGTTTCGGCCGCGTTCTTCCTGGCGGTGGCCGCCATCGCGCTGACGCTGTTGCGCAAGGGGTACAAGCTGAGATATTGATGAATGATACAATCCGCCCATTAGGAAAAGAGCGATGAACAAAGGTTCACCCGGCTTTTCCGGGGGAGTTTGATAAATTTTAGGAGACAAAAATGTGCAAAAAACCCGACGATGTTCAAATCAAAGACTTTTACCTGATCCTGGGCGGGGTCAAGCGGTATCCCCGTCTCGATCCGGTCAATCTGACAGCGGCCCTGTGGACGGGAAGGCCGGACGTTGAAGCGTATTGCAGGGAATATCTCAGCAAAAACTGGGATACGACCTCCACCGAAAACGTTTGATTTCCAGGAACACGGATGCGTGCCTGCGAGTCCGCATAGGTTGGTGTGAGCGAAGCGAACCTCAACACACCCGTCGAACATTCTCTTCATGATGAATCCCGACTGCATCAAAACGATTATCGTCGGGGGCCTCTCGTGCGAGACGCTGGAAGTCGATCCAGCGGCCTTGCCGGACGACAACAAAAACCTCGTATTGAGTGATACGTGGGTTCCTCGCCAAAAGATACAAACTCTTGGAGTTTGACGTAAGCGTTAACGTCACACAACGCATCACTTCCCGCAGCGGCGGCGAAGGGATGCGTTTTCGTGTCCCAAGCCAAGGCTACGGAAAACAACAGGAGGTTTTATGCAAAAGAGCCGCCGCCGCTTGTCATGGAACACCGCAGCGCTTTTTCTCTCGTACATGGCAGTCGCCATGCCGTTGCCGGTCATTTCCATCTTCGTGACGCGGCATTTGGGCTTTTCGAACGGTGTCGGCGGCTTGGCGGTCGGCATTTCCTTTTTGACCACGATTCTCTTCCGCGGATTCGCCGGACGTTTCTCCGACACCCGGGGCGGGAAAACATGCATGGGATACGGCCTGCTGCTGTATGCCGCCGCGAGCGCGATCTGCCTTGCGGCGGCTTGGCTGACTGCCCGTCCCGTTCTGGCCCTCGTACTGCTGATCGCCGGACGCCTCGTTCTTGGACTTGGCGAGAGCATGGCGGGCGTGGGCATGTTGAGCTGGAATATCGCCTTGCTTGGACCGCAGCGTTCCGGTGTTGTGTTTGCCGTAGTTGGCGCAAGCCTGTACGGCGCTTTTGCCGTGGGCGGCCCATTGGGACTGATGGGCATCGAGAGATTCGGTTTTACCGGCCTCATGCTGCTGTGCATTCCATTTCCGCTCGTTGGCTGGGCAATGCGCTCCATCATGCCCGCGACACAACCCCAACCGGCCAAACGAAACGTGCCGTTTTTGCGCCTCATCGGAACCCTCTGGCGCCAAGGCGCCATCGTCGGACTCCAGGGCGTGGGCTTTGCCGCGCTCGGAGCCTTCATTTTTCTCTATTTTTCCAGCAAAGGCTGGCAACATGCCGGTTTCGCCCTGACATGTTTCGGAACAGGATTTGTTCTTGTCCGCTTGCTTTTCGGCCATCTTCCAGATAAATACGGAGGCAAGCGTGTCGCCATGGTTTCGCTGGTCATGGAAGCCATCGGGCAATTCCTCCTGTGGTCGGCTTCTTCGGCGGAAATGGCACTTGCGGGCGCTTTTTTTACGGGTACCGGCTGTTCTTTGGTTTTTCCCGCCATGGGTGTGGAAGTCGTCCGGCGGGTGCCACCGGGTCAGCGGGGTGCCGCCGTAGGCGGATTCTCCCTATTTCAGGATGTGGCATACGGCGCGACAGCGCCCGTCGCGGGCTTGCTTGCCGATCGTTTCGGCTATTCCAGCGTTTTCATGCTCGGCCTCATGGCGGCCATATCAGGATTGCTCATCGCCATGACATCGGCGAATCATGGGGAAACCGGCCCGCATGGGATGGAGTGAGCTTGCGAACCCCAACACACCCGTCGAACGTTCCTGCCGAAATGTTCAGGTCGCTTTTCTCCCCCCAACCTTGCGAACTCTTTGTGGTTAAATAAAACTTTCCCCAGACAGAATTCATGATGAATCCCGACCGTATCAAAACACTCATCGTCGATAGCCTCTCGTGCGAGACGCTGGAGGTCGAAGGTGACGGCCACCATTTTGAAGTCGTGGCCGTCAGCGCGCAATTCGCAGGGAAAAGCCGCGTGCAGCGCCAGCAGATGATCAACGCCGCGCTGCGCCCGTATTTCGACAGCGGCGAACTGCACGCGCTGTCGATGAAAACCCTGACGTCCGAAGAATGGAGCGCGTCGCGTGGATAAACTGCTGATAGAAGGCGGCGTTCCACTCGTCGGCGAAGTGGCGATCTCCGGCGC
>JAIRWW010000296.1 GCA_031268685.1 Azoarcus sp. | reverse complement strand
TTGCGCGGCTCGATATAGGGCTGGACATCGACGAAGCCGCGCTTGCTGGACTCGCCCATGCGGGCTTCGACCCCGCATTCGGCGCGCGCCCCTTGAAACGCGCGATTCAGGAGCGGCTGGAAAACCCGCTGGCCAAGGCAATACTCGAAGGGCAATTCGCGGCAAAGGATACGATCCGCGTAACGGAGGAAGGCGGAGCCTTGCGGTTTGCGAAAGCGCCCTGAGCGCGCCGCGTCTTCACTGACCGTATCGTCGTGATGTGCGCATAGCGCCAATCGGCGTTGGGGCGGGTTTCAAACCTGCCCCAACAGTCATAACGTATCGTCGTGATGTGCGCGTAGCGCCAATGCCCAGACAATAGCGAGAGCAAGCATGTGCCAAGCGCTTCTTTTCAGGAACGGACAACCGTTATCGGACTACATCATGCGGCATTCCCGGACGCTCCACATTTTCGCCCTGTCACTGGCTTTGGCCTGCGCGCCCTCGTTCGCTGAAATTACGGCTGTAGATGCTTCCGGCCAGACTGTGAAGCTGGCGCGCCCCGCTGAACGCATAGTCAGTCTGGCGCCCCATCTCACCGAACAGCTTTTTGCCGCAGGCGCGGGCGGGCGCATTGTCGGCGCGGTGGATTTCAGCGACTACCCCCCCGAGGCGCGCGCCCTGCCCCGTATTGGCAATTACGCCAATCTCGATCTCGAAGCAATCGCCGCGCTCAAGCCCGATCTGGCGTTGGCCTGGCAAAGCGGCAGCCACCCCGGACAACTCGCCCGGCTGGCGGCGCTGGGCATACCCGTTTATGTCGATGAGCCGCGCACGCTGGAAGATATCGCCCGCAATCTGGAAACGCTCGGCATGCTGGCCGGCAGCCCCGGTACGGCGCGGAAAGCGGCGCAGGATTTCCGCGCACGGCTGGATGATTTGCGTCAGCGCCACGCGGCGCGGCCCCGTGTACGCACGTTTTATCAGGTGTGGAACCAGCCGCTCCTGACAGTCAATGGCCGCCACTTGATCAGCACAGTCATCGAGCTTTGCGGCGGGGAAAATATTTTTGCCGCATCCGGCCCGCTCACACCCACGGTTTCGACCGAGGCTGTGCTTGCCGCCCGCCCGGAAGCCATCGTCGCCAGCGGCATGGACGAGGCGCGCCCGGAATGGCTCGATCAATGGCGGCGCTGGCCGGAACTTGCGGCGGTGAAGGCGGGCAATCTGTTTTTCATTCCACCCGACATCATCCAACGCCACACTCCCAGGCTGCTCGATGGCGCGGCCCGCATGTGCGAACAACTGGAACAGGCCCGCAGCCGGCGCGCAGACGAAAAACCCTGAAGGCGGCTCTGTGTGATTCCGTTCGCACAGAGATCGTCAAAGGGCATTCCCCATGGAATCTCTGCTCCGGCAGATTCCGCTCGAACGTAGAGAGATTATTCAGGTCTCCACGAACTGCACGGCATCATTTAGCAGTCGTATGCCGTTTCGGGATCATGTCCAGTGCATCGTCGCAAAAGCGCGTTGCTTCTTCAAGGTCGGCGCCAATGGCCGCTTTATTGAGCGCGCGGACGAACTTCAGCCATAGTCGGCCCTGCTCGCCCGTGGTATCGAGAACTCGCAGCATGATCACGCGATTGCTGTGCTTGCTCAGGCGCACGATTTCCACTGGCAAATTACAGCTCTCGTGTTCCCCCAGATTCACTTCGACTTCACCGCTCATACCCATCTGCAAAGGACGCTCGCAGTGGGCACAGAAAACCGTTTCCGAACACTCATAAACGACCAGCGACACGGTATGCCAAACGCCGCACACATCTATGCGCATGCGGGCCGGGCACCTGACCGAAAAGCGGCGGCTGTGGGTCTGGCCGCTTTTTTCGCCCGATGCGATCAAGGACAGCGGCGGAAGATAGCGCTTGTATTCGGGCAAATCGTAAAGCGCATGCAGCAATTGTATTTCCTGCGTATTCAATGCGAGAAACAGATTTGTGCGTTGCCTGAAAAAATAGTCGATTAATTCAGGAGTCATTACCGGGTCAGTCGTGGTATGAAAACGCCGGTGAGGAAATTGACAATTGGGCAGTGATGCGGCGGTGAAATAATGATATAGGTTTTTCTCGGCCGGCAAATGGCCATATTTCTGTTGGAATATTTCTTTGGCTTCTACCAAATCAATGTAACCGCCAGCCGCAGGCGCGCCATTTACAAAATCGTAATGCCCAATCCGATACGGAGAAAGCCGTTTGAAACACAGAATATCTTCATAAAATCCCATGTGGCGCGGATGGGCGGCAATTACCAGGTGCTGTGTGTCGAAACGATATTCTGCATATTCATACAGGAATTTCAGCATCGGCATCAGAATCCTGTTTTTAACCATACGAAACTGTTTGCTGATTGCCAGCGCCGATACTTCGGCGACATTACCGCCTTTCTGGAAAACTTCATCCAGATTGAAAGCATGCTGCATGGGAAAGCCCAGCTTGTTTTCGCGGATAAGCGAAACCGTTCCGATGACCGTCGATTCGTAACGGCACATCAGCACCGACGTCGTGGGCAGGGCATGATAATAGGTTATACGCAATCCGGACGGGTCGGGCTTCATGACCCCGGCATCGACATATTCGTCATGCAGCAGCCGGAAACACGCTTCCAGTTCTTCTTTTGTTTGCGCGAGTTTGAGGACGAATTTCTTCGATAGCGGCCTGTCTAGCCTCAGGCCATGTCCATATACTTTTGTTCGCAAGCCTTCCGGCAGGAAATCCACGATTCGGACGGCGAAGCTTTCGCCCATATTTTGCAACATGTTATTCATAGGCAAATCCGGCGCGCATTCCCGCGTATCGGTCACGATGCTGGATTCCGTTAGAGGGAATACAAACTCCGTCACCCTTGCGCAAGCCTGGCGACACGTTACGGCTCCTTTCGCGCCCTGCTATCAGCCCCGGCGCTTGTCGTTGTTCTGTTTACGTACTCGCCGCACGTCCTGGTAGATGAGTTGCCAATCCGGCCGTACATCCTGCCACCAGGCACGATCGAACGCCCAGGACAGGGGCAGCAGCAATGGGGCGAAATAATGTGCCGCCGCTGAAGGCAAATCTTCGGAAGATGCCTGAGGCATTACGCGCAAAGCGCTCAGGCGCTCCTTGGTCGTCGGATGCAGGGATTGCGGCGAACTGTCGCCACCCAGCGCTTCGTCACACTCGGCGCGCAGAAAACCGACCGCCATTCCCAGGCCAAGATCGCGGTAGGGCCGCACCAGCGGCTTTGCCCGCACCGTGCTTTGGGCCAGCACCCGCGGCCAGTAATCCCGCAGCAGAAATTGTTCTTTGAGCGAAACTTCTATCAGGGTTTCGCCAAGCAGGCTGGCATCGACCAGCCGCGTTGCCAGGGCGTCGGCCTC
>JAIRWW010000299.1 GCA_031268685.1 Azoarcus sp. | reverse complement strand
AAGCGGCGGCTGATTTCGTCGAAACTGGCGTTGGCCGCGTCGATGTCATTTTGCCTGCCATGGGCCAAGCCCTTGCGGAAAAGCACCGTGGCAACCAATACGCGGGAAACCGGGGAGTCGTCCCTGCCGAACCGCTCGACGATATCGTCATAAACAGCTATGGTTCCCTGGTTATCGCCAGCGAGGCGCAAAGCTTCACTTTTCTTGAGCATGGTGCCGCCTACGGCGTTGCGGATGCCTGGATCGCCATCACGCCCAAAGCGCTGCACAATGTCGTCGTAGACAGCAATGGCCGCGGCGCTGTCGCCAGCCGGTCTGCCGGTAGGCCAAGCGGCGGTGTCGGCTTCTTCGCCCGTGCCTTGTTTGCCCACAAGCTCACCTTTGGCGAAAAGCGCCCGCACAGCCCGCTGACGAAAGTTCACGTCCCGGTCTTCCGCGAAACGCCGTCCAATTTCATCGTAGGCATTGATGGCGCCCTTGATGTCGCCAGCCGAAGCCAGGGTTTCAGCCTTTTTGTGCAAGGCATCGGCGACAAGCGGGCGGATGGTGGCATCGCGCTCCTGCCCAAAACGCTGGTCTAGCCGCTCGAAGGCGGCGGCGGCGGCTTTCATGTTGCGCAACTGGCGCTGGAGTTCGCCCTGATAGAACAGCGCCCAAACGACCCAGGATTTATCGCCGTCGCCATGGCGCTGTTCGATTTCCGTGTATATCTGGACTGCCGCTGTAAGATTGCCTTCACGGCCCAGGTTTGCGGCATTGTCGAACAAGGCGGTGACAATCTGCTTGCGAAGGGCCGGGTCGATATCGTTTCCGTAGCGGCGGTCGATCTCACTGTACAGAGCGACGGCTTCCTGTGTGTCGCCCTGCTGGCTCAAGGTCTGGCCCTTGTCGAAAAGCTCCTGGGCAGCTTTTTCCGCGGCAGGCGAGGTTTGCGCAACGGGCCGCCGACTCGTGTCGGCAGCGGGGCCAATGGTCTTGCAAGCGGCCAAGGCAAGCACCATGCAAGCCATGGCCGCCATGGACAAGACAGTGCTGGCGCGCTTTCTTTTTGTCCTTGCGGACATTTGTCCGGAAAGCTTGCTGGAGAAAATGGTTTTCATTAGCGGTTCCTTGCGCCTGTCGAAACGAACGGGAACGCCATGGTAGCAAACCGGCTTTCAAACTATGTATCCGCCGCGTCACAGACGCGGATACATCATCGCGTCGACGAAAGCGCCGTGCTGTCGGCAAGTATTTCGGCTGTTCGCCATTTCGTGATGGCAATCAAATGCTTGATGAAAGCATTGTTATCTTTTGCGAACCGGCTTTCGAGTTGGTTATAAGTAGCGATGGCCGTCTTGTAGTCGCCTTGCTTGTAGAAAGCTTCGGCCTTGGAAACCAGCGCCGAAGCGATCACCTCACGCAGCATCGGGTTTTTGTCCTGCCCGAGGCGCTGGTCGAGCTTCTGATAAGTGGCAATGGCTTCCTTAAGCTTGCCTCGCTCACCCAGGATTGCGCCCTTGTTGAGCTGCGACTTGGCAAACAGCACCATGACGGCAGGCGGATCGCTCTTATTGTATTGCTGCTCGATCTGTTCATAGGCGGCCAGAGCCGCTTTATCGTTGTCCTTGTTGGACGCTGCGACGCCTCTATCAAAAAGCGTCTGGATAGTTTGTATCCGCGCGGCAGCCCCCCGCTGACTGGCGGTCTGTTCATGATGGCTGGCATGCTGATTGGCACGATGGCTGGTATGCTGATTGCGTTTTTGCGCATGAACCGGCGCCATGCCGACGATGAGAGACAACACCGCCACCACGGCGATCCTGACAGCAGCATTTATGCCTAATGCACGTGTTCCGCGCAAATCGAAAAGGCGAAACATGATTTTCATGGACAACCTCTGATGCGATTACGAAACATACAAAACCATAGCCCAGTATTTTGTCACAGAAAAAATGCTAGTAGACGCACACTAGCAAAACTTTACGTATTCCAGCGCGTTGTGGCCCAGCACGTTGTGGCGACCTTGCCGGAATCTGGCTGGCGGAGCAAAAACGCCACTCATGCGCCGTCGCGGCGCGAGCGTTTTTTCCAGCGCCAGCCGCGTTCCAGCCGCCAGAGACCATGGACGGTGAAATACCCGGCGAGCGCGAGACCCGAAGCAAGCAGCACCAAGCCGAGGGCAAGCGGCTTGCCAAGCCCGCCCATCCATTCCAACAAGGCCACGCACCAGCCGTGCAGGCCCAGCCCGTCGAACTCAGGCGGCCGAACGAAAGAAGCTTCAGGTGCGCCGAAACCGCCGAGAATCCAGCTGCCCAGCAAAAAAGCGGCGAAATAGAGCGGAACGATGGTAAAAGGATTGGTATATAGCGTTGTGGCGAGCGCCAAGGGCAGATTTGCACGAAGGACGATACTGAAAGCCGCCGCGCCGAGCATTTGGAAAGGCCCCGGAATCAAACCGCAGAACAGCCCGACCGCTACCCCGCGCGCTGCTGAATGGCGATTCAGGTACCACAAAAAAGGATGGAGCAGATTCCCCGCGAATGGGCGCAGCCAGCGATGGCGAGCGATAAGATCACGATCAGGAAGAAGGCGGCGAATGGAACGTTTCATCGTAAAAACTGACTGACGGCCCGGAATATCCAAGGCGGCAAAACAAGACAAGAATCCGGCAGCGAAATACGATTACATTTAAGCCTGTCGCCACGTCGAAAATCCGCAGGCTGCGCGGAAGCTGCGGGAGAGCGTATCATAACGGCAGCCTTTTCACTGTCAGGAACAGCCATGTCCACAAATAATGACAACTCCGCGACTTCGACACCCAGCGTCCAGGAACGACAAAAACATACCGAGAAAAGCCCGGCGGCCGATATCCAGAAGCCTTCGCGGCCCCGGCGTGTCAAACAAGGCGACGTGGCGACCGCATTGACCCAGGATGGCATAGAAACGTTTGAAGTCGAACAATCGCTAGATGCCGCGCACGATTCCAAAATCGTAGCCATAACCGACATACTCAAGACCAAAGGCGGCGACATCCTGGCGGCAAACAACGCCCTGGGAGCGATTCTCAAAGGCGTATCTCCCGACGATCTGGAATTGCTGCGCGAAACCTTTCTGCGCAAAACACCGGACGGCAAGCCCAGCCCAGCCAAGCCGACAGTCAAACCCGACGACGAGCTTGCCGACGACTGGCGTACAGGCGGTTATCCCTATAAAAACCTGATGTCGCGCAAGAATTACGAAAAGCAGAAATACCATCTCCAGGTAGAATTGCTTAAACTGCAAGCGTGGGTCAAAGAAAAAAAGCAGAGAGTCCTCATTCTTTTCGAAGGACGCGACGCGGCTGGCAAGGGCGGCACCATCAAGCGTTTCATGGAACACCTCAATCCGCGCGGCGCATCGGTCATCGCGCTCGAAAAACCCTCGGAAATAGAACGCGGGCAATGGTATTTCCAGCGTTATATCCAGCATCTGCCCAGTGCGGGAGAAATCGTTCTTTTCGACCGCTCTTGGTATAACCGCGCCGGAGTAGAAAAAGTCATGGGTTTCTGCACCACCGACGAATACGCTGAGTTCATGAGGCAATGTCCGGAGCTTGAACGCAATCTCGTGCGCAGCGGCGTTCATCTTATAAAATTCTGGTTTTCGGTGAGCCGTTCCGAGCAGCGGCGACGTTTCAAGGAACGGGAAAACCACCCGTTGAAACAATGGAAGCTTTCACCCATCGACATGGCTTCGCTCGACAAATGGGGCGATTACACCAAGGGAAAAGAAGCCATGTTTTTTTATACCGATACGGCGGACGCGCCCTGGACAGTCGTGAAATCCGATTGCAAGAAACGCGCACGCCTCAATGCCCTGCGATATGTGCTACACAAATTGCCCTATACCAATAAAGATATCACCAGTATCGGGCCGCTCGACCCCCTGATCGTCGGGCGGGCCAACGTCGTCTATGAAAAGGGAGAGCAGGAGGGAATTCCCATGCTGTAGATGCCGGACGCGCCCGGCGACAGACGCCGGGCGCGCTGGGAACCCGGTCTACGACTGGCGGTTCGGTGGCCTTGTGCCAGAGCAATAACGAAAAGTTTCTTGGAAAAACGCGCTCCTGCACTGACCGGGAAGGAAAAAGCGATGAGAAAAACGCTTGCAAAGCGGATGGCGGCAATGACAATAGCAACAGCAGCATTCGCGGCTGGCGCTGCGGCCGCGCAGATGCCGCAAGCGAGTTTACGCGCGGGAAAGCACAGCATAGAAGCCGAAGTGGCGGCAAACGAGGCCAATCGCCGGCTTGGCTTGATGTATCGCGGCAATCTGCCCGAAGGGCGCGGCATGGTGTTTGTATTTACGTCCGATGCGCTCATTTGCATGTGGATGAAGAACACGCTGATTCCGCTATCGGTGGCGTTCATCGACCACGAAGGACGCATCATCAACATTGAAGACATGGCAGCGCAAAGCGAGGACAATCATTGTGCGGCAAAACCGGCGCGGTACGCTCTGGAAATGAACCAGGGATGGTTCGCCAAACACGGCATCAAAGCAGGCGACACCGTCGAGGGCATGAAATCGCTGCCGCAGGGACGCTGAGAACCCACTGACGACTTTCGGTAAACAGCCGTCACCGCTTTCCCGCCTGTTAAGAAAATAAAAACAGGTATGGAGCAAGCCATCAAGCCAGATTGTCCATTAACCCAAATATCGTTCATATAGCCCATTTCCTGCCGCCGACTGGTATTAAGCGTTCAGGCTAAACTTGGTCTAATCCCTTGATTTCTACGGGAAGTGCCCAGCAAACAAGCTCAGGGCGAGCGATATTTCTTGCTATGCAGCTGAACAGTATCGGGGCTAATGGACAATCCGGGACCAATAGCCTTGCATACTAACAATAAGAATATAGAGGCGCTGCGTCGGTACTCCTGTGTGTTTGTGGCATACTCGGCACCTTCCGTCCGCCTCGGTCTCGATTTCGTGTTCCAGCGCCGCAGTTTCATCGGATTTTGCTTGGCCTGCCTGCTGCTTGCAATGCAGGCGCTTTGGCTCGTCCACCACTTCGAGCATGACATTGGAGTCGACGGAAACGATGATGCGGCATGCGAGTTTTGCTGCGCCATGCACGGCATGGGTTCGGCCCTGTCCGGCGCTGGATGCAGCATCGCCGCCATACCTCTCTCCGGCTGCTTGGCCTGGGGCGAACACGTCCCGCGCGGGGATGCCGACCCGATTCAACCCCGACAGCAAGGGCCGCCCCTGCTCTCCTGAAAAAACATCTCTTGCGAAGACGCCCGGCGGGCCTGTCCTGCCCGCGCGTCGCGTATCTCATTTTTCAGGAGCAATTTCATGCAATCCAGAATACTGGTTGCCGCTATGGCCTGCGCGCTGGCATTACCGGCACAGGCGGCGGAAGAAACGGGCAGTGCGCAATTGGCCGATGAAGTGGCCGCTTTGCGGGAACAGATCGCGCAGATGAAGGCGACCTACGAGGGCCGCATCGCGGCGCTGGAAGAAAAACTGGACGCCGCAGCCCAAAAGCATGCCGTCAATGAACGGGCCGCAACGGAGCAAACAAGCGCACAAGCGGTTTCGCAGGCTTCTTCACCCGAGCCGCAAACCGTGGATCGTGTCGCCGCGCGGGGTGGCGCATCGGCTTTCAACCCGGAAGTCTCGCTTATCCTTCAAGGCGCATACAAAAGCCGCAAGGAAGTGGAAGAACGCAATATCGGCGGCTTCGTAGGAGCGGAACACCACCACGGCGACGGCATAGAGGGCGACAACAAGCGCGGCTTCGCGCTGGATCATTCCGAACTCGTACTTGCGGCCAACATCGACCCGAATTTTCGCGGGCAGGCCACACTTGCCCTTAATGACGATGAAGTAGAAGTGGAAGAAGCGTGGTTTCAGACTACGGCGCTGGGCCATGGCATGGGACTCAAGGCTGGGCGTTTTCTTTCCGGCATCGGTTATCTGAACGAACAGCATGCCCATCAATGGGATTTTTACGAACAACCACTGATGTACAAAGCCCTGTTCGGCGAGCACACCTATGCGCAAGACGGCATACAAGCAAAATGGGTCGCGCCGCTTTCGACTTTCGTAGAACTGGGCGCGGAAGCCGGACGAGGGAACCGCTTCCCCGGCGACGAGCGCAATCTCGACGGTTTCAACAGCCTTGCCCTGTTCGT
>JAIRWW010000272.1 GCA_031268685.1 Azoarcus sp. | reverse complement strand
TCTTTCGTATCTGAGGCGCTGATGACTGCGGCGATCAAGCCTTTGGGGCCGCCGCACTGGCCCCGGTCGAAAGCCCACTGCGCAGGGCCGCTGGCAAGGCCGATCATTGGCGCTGGCAGGCGCACTCCCGCGCCGAGCGCGAGATAGATCGTGGTGATGGGTTCGGCTGGCAGGGCGGCGATTTGGGCCGCGAACTCGCGGCAGGCGTCGATGGGTGCGAGCAAGGGCGCCGCGGGATGGGGGGCTGTGGCGATGACGACCTGCGGCCACAGATGTTTGCCGGGGTCGCCCGTGAGGCGAAAGCCGTTTTCTTCCGGGACGATGGCGGTGATGGCGTTGCCGGTGAAAATGCGCCCGTCGCGGGTGGCAAGGTATTGCGCCGCTGGTACGGGAAAAAGCTCCGAAAGATCGACGCGGGGAATCAACAATTCGCTTGCGGCGGCGGACGAGGCCAGCGTATCGCGCAAAATGTTTGCGAAGACCTGCGCCGAGGCTTCATGCGCGGGGGTGTTGAGCGCGGCCACGCACAGCGGTTCCCAGACCAGATTGCGCAGTTTCGCGGGCTGGCGGCAAGCGCACAAGAGGCCGGTGACGCTTGTTTCGGCGGAAAGCTGGAAATGTCTGCGCTTGAGATAGCGCAGCAGGGCGAACATGGAAAAACGCTCGCGCCAGTCCAGGCCGCGCGCGCGTATGAGTCCCAAGGCCAAGTGGGCTGGAGCTGGCAGAGCGGCTGCGCGGAACCGAAGCCGTCCGGGGAAGCACAAGGTGAGCGGCAAATGTTCGAGTCGGCGCGGCGATACGCCGGTAAGGCGCAGCAGGCGGGTAAGCTCGCTGTAAGCGCCAATCAGCAGATGCTGGCCGTTATCGACTGTCCAGCCGTCCTTTTGCACTACGCGCGCGCGTCCGCCAAGTGTGGTGGAGCGCTCGAACACGCTGGTTTCGATGCCTTGGCGGGCAAGTTCGACCGCACAGGCAAGTCCGGCGTAACCCGCGCCGATGATGGCGGCTTCGCGCTTCACTGTATTTCAGCCTTTCAGCCAGGTCAGCCCGGCGAGCCAGATTTTGCGCAAGGGCGTGAGTGAGGTACGGCGGTCGAGCACGAGAAAGCCGTCACGGACGATCTCGCGCAACAATGTGCGATAGATCACGGCCATTATCAGTCCCGGACGCTGCTTTCTGCGATCCACAGCGGGCAATTTGGCGAGCGCCTGCTCGTAAAAAGATTCGGCCCGCCTGGCCTGGAAATCCATCAGGGCAAGGAAGCCGCTGCTGTAATTGGCGGCGCGAAGATCCGCGGCGGAGACTCCGAAGCTTTGCAGTTCATCGGCGGGCAGGTAGATGCGGCTGCGGCGGGCATCCTCGCCGATGTCGCGGATGATGTTTGTAAGCTGTAGAGCGATGCCGAGGTCGTGGGCGTAGTCGAGCGTGCGAGGGTCGTCGTGGCCGAAGATGCTGGCGGCGAGCAGCCCGACAGTGCTGGCGACGTGGTAGCAATAATTTTGTAGGGCAGGAAAATCGGGATAGCTGCTGTTTTGCAAATCCATTGCCATGCCGTCGATGATTTCGACGAAGCGCTCGCGTGCAAGGCCGAACCGTCCGCGCACCTCCTGCAAGGCGAGTCCGACCGGATGGCTTGCCGCATTCTCGAAAATGCGATCGACTTCCTGCCGCCACCAATCGAGTTTGGCATGGGCGAGCGCAGGGTCGTTGCACTCGTCGACCGCATCGTCGACTTCGCGGCAAAAAGCGTAGAGCGCGGTGATGGCTTGCCGCCGCGCTTGATCGAGAAACAGAAAACTGTAGTAAAAACTCGATCCGCTGGCGGCGGCTTTGTCCTGGCAGTACTGATGTGGAGTCATGCGCTCGGGCGCGGGTAATCCAGGGCGCGCCACGCTGCCAGCAGCTTGTCGGCGGCTCCGAGGCGGGGGCGCCGGGTGAAAACGTCGTAGCCGACGGCCTCGATGCGGTCGAGGATGCGCAAGCCTCCCATCACGATCAAGCGCAGTTCCCAGCCGATGCGTCCGGGCAGGCGGTGGGCGAGCGGCGCGCCCGCGTTCAATGTTGCACGCGCGCGCGCCACCTCGAACGCCAGCAGGGCCTGCCAGCGTTCATCGCAACGGCAAGCGCCGACATCTTCTTCCGTGAGGCCGAAACGGACGAGGTCTTGCCGCGGCAGGTAGAGGCGTCCTTTTTTCCAGTCGTGCGCCACGTCCTGCCAGAAATTCGTCAATTGCAGGCCGGTGCAGATGCAGTCGGAGTACGGGAAGTTTTCGAGCGTAGCCGCGCCGAAAAGCGTGAGCAGCAAGCGCCCGACAGGGTTTGCCGAGCGCCGACAATAATCGACAAGATCGTTGAAATCGTCGTAACGGTTTTTATTGATGTCTTGCTGGAAAGCGTCGAGCAGGTCGTGGAAAGGTTTGAGCGGCAAGTGATGATCGACGATGCTGCGGGCGAGGCGCGCGAAAAGTGGCGGCATTCCGCGCGCTGCCGCCACGCCTTCAGCGTCTATGGCATCGAGCGTGGCGCGATAGCTGGCGAGTTGCTTCAAGCGCTGCTCGGCGGTGGCGTCGCCCTCGTCGGCGATATCGTCCGCGCTACGGGCGAAGGCATAGATGGCTTCAACCGGCTCCCGCAGGCGAGCCGGCAAGAGCAGGGAAGCGACAGGAAAATTTTCGTAATGATCGATGGGCATGGTTGGGTGTGGCGCATCCGGACTGATCTATGCCGCAGTATAGCGAATCGCTCGGCATTGGCGGCTCTACATTGAAAATGCGGGCGCCTTGTGCGCTTTTTGGGCGTGTCCGGTTTTTTTGTAGTCGATGCATTGGCGCAACAAAAAAGCGGCAGTAGTGTGCCAAACGGATTCCATCTATTTTTTGATGATAAAATGCCACTCCGCTTTTTTTCAAATCTCATAGGAATTCTGTCATGAAAAAGAGTTTATTTGTTCTCAGCGGTGTGCTGCTTGCCATGTTTGCTGGTTCGGCCGGTGCGGAATCCGTTGTTCCTTACGCCGCTATCAAGGTAGGGCAAGCGCAGACTGACTGGAAACACCATTGGAAGGACAATGGTGTCAAGTATCGCGGTTCTTATAGCGATAGCGCTGGCTTTGTTTCGGTGGCTGGCGGTGTTGATTTCGCGGGGCCTCTGCGCGCTGAGCTTGAATACAGCATTTTCGGGGATCAAAAAGATTCCAAGCAAACCATGCTTTATCGTCCTGGCTATTATTATCAGAGATATGACATTAAAGAGAAGCTGGAATTCCAGACCCTGCTCGTAAATGGTTATTGGGATTTCAAAAACAGCACGTCGCTGACGCCGTATGTGGGCGTCGGTCTCGGCTTGGCTTACATCAACGCAACAGGCAGAGCCACAGCGCCCGGGGCTCCCTCTGTCCACACATCTCTCAAGGGAGTTGCCTCTGCCTATAACGCGGCGGTGGGCGTGGCCTGGAGTTTGAACGATTCACTCAGTCTGGACGTAGCCTATCGCTATCTTGGCATAAACGTAGACAAGATCGATCTTGAGCAGCAGCAAGTTCAGGTCGGTGTGCGTTGGGGTTTCTGAAACCGAAAGCGCTTCTGATACGTGTCGGGGAGTCCCCAGCCTTCAGTTGGGGCGACTCGAAACCCTTGATCAAAAACTGACTCCGGTTGGAAACCTCCCCCTTCATGGGGATAATCGGGCACGGGAGGGGCGTAAGCCCTTCCGTGTCTTGTCGCCCGGTTACGGGCGTGGATTGAAACATGGAACAAGTTAAAAAGCGGGCCAAGGCCCGCTTTTTATATGCCTGCGCCGGATGTCCGGCAGGGTGCTAGAATCCGCGAACTCTGCCCCGATGGTGAAATTGGTAGACACGCTTGACTTAGGATCAAGTGCCGCAAGGCTTGGAGGTTCGAGTCCTCTTCGGGGCACCATGTTGTTTTATAAAAATAATTTCAGTTTTCCCGTCATTATTTTGCACGCCTGTTTATGACGGATTGCGGAAACGTTTCGCGGAAACATTTCCGCAACCCTTAGCGGTTTTATTGCGATGCCATTTATTTCATTTTCCATCGCCGCGCCGCTCACACCTTGAAATGCCCGATCTCGTTGTTGAGTTTGTCCGCTTCGGCCTTGAGCGAGGCGGCGGTTTGTGAGACGTCTTGCGTCACCTTGTCGGTATCGCTGGCGATTTGGGCTGAGGCGTTGA
>JAIRWW010000253.1 GCA_031268685.1 Azoarcus sp. | reverse complement strand
CCTGTGGTCATGACATCATCTACAACCGCGATCCGCAATCCATCGAAACGCCGACGGGCCACGAAAGCTTTGCGCAGATTGGCAAGGCGGGCATCGTGGGCAAGGCTCGCCTGCGGTGGCGTGGCGCGCACCCGCGCCACGCCCGTCAAATCCAGCGGTAAACCAGCGGCGCGCGCAAGCGGCCGGGCGATTTCCACTGCCTGATTGAAGCCGCGCTCGCGCAAGCGGGCTGGATGCAAGGGCATTGGCAGCACCAGATCGACTGCGGGCAGAGCATTGAAGGCTCGGGCAAAAAACCCGGCCAGCGCCAGACGGTGGCGATATTTGAGCGCTTGTACCAGCACATCGAGCGGAAAAACGTAGTCGAACGCCGCCAGGCTGGTATCGAATGCAGGCGGCTTCCGCAAACAGCGCCCGCACATTTCTCCATGCGGCACTGGCAGGGCGCAACACGGACAGGCATGCGCGGAACGGCGCGGCAACTCATGCGCGCAGGCGGCGCATACCGGGCCGCCATCCGCCGGACGGCCGCACAGGCAACAGTCCGACGCCGCGAGCGCGGCAAACACGGATGCGAACAGGCCGCGCCGCGGACTCATCCGCGCACATTCAAAAGTTACACATGAGTTACACATGATTTGTCATCTTTGCATATACAATACACAGACTGTACCTCGAAACAATTTATTGGAGATTATCATGGCATTCTATGCATTCCCTGCATTCCCTTATTCATTGCCTGCCGGCTATTTTTTCAGCCCGCCGCCATATGTTGTAGCACCATATGTAGCGCCATATGTAGCGCCAGCCTATGTCTCCTATGAAGGCTGGGGACTCCCGTATATCCCCATCCCGCCGATATATACCAGCCGGGATGTGCTTCACGGCAGCGGTGACCCGGACATCCTGAACGGCGACAACCGCCCGAATATCATAAACGGCAGAAGCGGCGACGATATCCTGAATGGAAACGGGGGGGATGACATCCTGTATGGCGAATCGGGCGATGACACACTGTATGGCGGCCTGGGCAACGACTCGCTGCATGGCGACACGGGCAACGACACCCTGTATGGCGGCCCGGGCAACGACTTGCTGTATGGCTTCGTGGGCGATGACATCCTGTATGGCGACACAGGCAATGACATTCTGTATGGCGGCACGGGCAGCGATACCTATATCTTCGATCTCGGCAGCGGCCACGATGAAGTCGTCGACACCATGAGCGATCTGGACATAATCCAATTCGGCGACGGAATCGCACCAGAAGACATAGCGGTCGACCAGTTCGGCGACACGACCATCCTGATATTCAATGGAGGTTATGACAGCGTCACTTACAATACCATTGGCATCGAAGAAGTCCATTTCGCCAATGGCACGGTATGGACACCGGGTGACATCGCAGCCATGATCTGAAAACACGGGTACGAACAGGCCGCGCCACGGTCTTTTATGCGAGTCTTCCCCTTTCGTCTCCATATTTGACTCGTTTTCATCCATTGAGCGAGAATGGCCGGCCAGTTTAATAGATTTCAAAGCACAATAGATGATGACGACATCCCCCGTCCGGTTCGCAGACAAACCCGCCCCGAAGACCACAGCCGCCCCCGCCGTCGCTGACGCCACTGACGCCCGCTGGCGCGTCGCCGATGTCGAAGCGCTTTTCGCGCTGCCTTTTCTCGATCTGATGTTCCGCGCCCAGGAAGTGCATCGCGCCCATTTCAAGGCGGGCGAAGTGCAGCGCTCAACGCTTTTGTCGATCAAGACCGGCGGTTGTTCCGAAGATTGCGGCTACTGTTCGCAAGCGGCGCGCCATCACACAGGGCTGGAGCGCGAGCGCCTGATGCCGTTGGAAGAAGTGCTTGAACACGCCCGCGCCGCCAGGGCGGGCGGCTCCTCGCGCTTTTGCATGGGCGCGGCATGGCGCAGCCCCAAAGAAAAAGACCTCGCCGCCGTGATTGAAATGGTGCGCGAAGTCAAAAAGCTCGGACTGGAAACCTGCGTCACACTGGGCATGCTGGACGACGAACAGGCCAGACGGCTCGCCGAGGCCGGACTCGACTATTACAACCACAATGTCGACACCGCCCCGGACTACTACCGGGAAATCGTCACTACCCACACGCTGCAAGACCGCCTCGACACTATCGAGAAAGTGCGCGATGCCGGTATCAATGTCTGTTCGGGCGGCATCGTCGGCATGGGCGAAGGCCCGGCCGGACGCGCCGGACTGATCGCACAACTCGCCAATATGACGCCGCCGCCCGAGTCGGTGCCGATCAACAAGCTCATCCCCTTTCCCGGCACGCCGCTTGCCGAAGGCGAGACGCTCGACCCCTTCGATTTCGTCCGCAGCATCGCCGTGGCGCGCATCACGATGCCGAAAAGTTTCGTGCGCCTATCGGCTGGCCGTGAGCAAATGAGCGACGAATTGCAGGCTTTGTGCTTTATGGCCGGGGCCAACTCCATCTTCTACGGCGAGCGCCTGCTGACCACGGGCAATGCCGACACAAGCGACGACCTGCGCCTTTTCGCGCGTCTCGGCCTGATTTCCATCTAAGCCACGGCCCGGCGCGGCGCATGAACACGCCCCCGGTTTTCCGCCTGGATCATGCCTTGCTGCGGCGACGCTTTGTCCGCGCCGCCGCGCACTGCGACGAAGCGGCTTTTCTCGCCCTTGAGATTGCGCGCCGTATGGATGAGCGGCTCGACTACATGCGTATCGCGCCCCGGCGCATTCTCGACCTCGGCTGCGGCACGGGCGCCGATCTCGCCAAGCTGGCCGAACGCTACCCCGACGCCGAACGGCTCGGCGTCGATTTCGCCCTGCCTATGCTTGAGCGCGCTCGCCAGCGCCTCGCCCCACGCCGAAACGGCCTGCGGCGTCTGCTGGGCAAGGCGCTCTCGCCCCCCCCTGCCCGGCTCATCGCAGCCGAAGCCGCGCGCCTGCCGCTTGCCAAGGACTCGATATCGCTCATCTGGTCGAACCTGATGCTGCCCGCCGCCGACGATCCCTTGCCCATCTTCCGAGAAATGCATCGCGTGCTCGAAGATGGTGGCCTGGCCATGTTCTCCACCCTCGGCCCCGATACCCTGCGCGAACTTCGCGCGGCCCTGCCCGCCCATGCCGGTGAGCGCGTACACCGTTTCATCGACATGCACGACCTTGGCGACGCCCTGTTGCGCGCCGGTTTCAGCGATCCGGTGATGGACATGGAAATGCTCACGCTTACCTACGCCCGCCTCGACGAACTTTTCGACGACCTGCGCGCCGCCGCCGCCAACAATGCCGCCGCCGCACGCGCACGGGGGCTGAGCGGGCGCACAGGCTGGGCACAGGCGCGCGCGCACTACGAAACCCTGCGCCGCGATGGCCGCCTGCCAGCCAGTATCGAAATCATCCAGGGACACGCCTGGAAAACCGATTGCCCCGCCCCCAGGCGCGGCGGCCAAACCGCTATGCATTTTCATCCGCGTCCGCCGTCCGCTCCGGCGGATTGAACGCGGGCAAACATCGCACAAGCGCCCTATTGCAGCGCCCTATTGCTCCGCGGCGTCCGGCACATCCCGCCACCATGCCCTTGTGACGCTTTCTCCAGGCACGATGCGCTCGCCCATCAGCGGCGTCAGTAGTATGAGATCGCCGTCCTGCGCGGCAAGCGCGCTGACTTTCGAGATGGATTCGTCCCATGGATGGCCGGCCATATCGAAAACCCCCCAGTGGACGGGAACCATCGCCCGCGCGCCGACATCGTGATATGCCTGGATGACTTCTTCGGGGAACAGATGCGTGTTGGGCCAATTGGCATTCCAGGCGTCGATCTCGATAAAGGCCAGATCAAATGGGCCATGCTTCGCGCCGATGTCCCGGAAATGTTCGCCATAGCCGGAATCGCCGCTGATGAATACGCGGAATTGCCGCCCTTTGAGCGACCATGATGTCCACAAAGACTTATTGCGGCCT